>NZ_DAIQRQ010000122.1:0-4096 GCF_036786105.1 Ohtaekwangia sp. | reverse complement strand
CCAAACACCAAATTACACCGGTAACTTACCCAATCAGCTTGTGCATCTTTTGATGGCACCGTATATACTACACTCACCATCCACGTTCCTTTATTGCTAATGGGGGTTTGAATGGTTCCGTCTTGCTCGGTGTATATATTCTGTAACGTTGTTAGTCCCTCTTTGCGATTCCAGACTTTTGCACGAACACCAAATAATGGTTTCTTATTCCACAGAATTTTGAAGCGCATGTTATCGCCGGCTTTCAATGAATATGGATTTCTTTCCGGAACAATCTCAATCGGGAAGCCCACCACTTTTTTATAGGTATCGTCACGTTTAGCACCTGCCTGTACCAGCACTTTTGTAAGCTGTGCATACAGTTCGCGGGTGGGTTTATTCTGTGCTCCTGCTTTTTCGCGTGCTGCTATCACATCATCGAGGCCGTACTCTTTCAGCTCAGCATTGAATTTTTCGGCATCCTGCTCATAAACCGTCCGCACACTTTCCATCACGAGCAGATGCGTGCCTTCCTCGGGCAACACAAATTCAAGATGGTCTTTTGTACCTTCTGCTAACGTTGCCTTTAAATCGGTAACCGTAGCCGCGTGATAATGTGTAAGCGATTCAACCTGATTACGCTTCAGATTCAGGGGTTCGCCGATAAAATTAACACCGGCTACAAAATTTATTTTTACCTTCTCTCCTACAGAATAAATGAATTTCAACGGCTGAAGCCAAAACTCATGGGCGATCACCACCGACAATGTGCATATCAAAAAAGCGAGCAGTATATATCGTTTGTTCCGCAAAATCATCATCACCAATAATCCTATTTGCTGTTCATTATCTCTTCAATCTCTTCTGCTTCTACGGGTATATTCTTCATCAGGTCGTGTATGCCATGCTTTTCGATCACCACATTATTTTCAATGCGTACACCAAAGCCCTCTTCGCGAATATATATACCTGGTTCTACGGTCCACACCTGGCCCACCTGCATTTTGTGATACATACTGCCTACATCATGCACATCCAACCCCAGCTGATGGCCGGTGCCATGCATGAAATATTTCATGAACAACGGCTTATTCTTATCCTGGTTCTTTATATCTTTTTTATCAATCAGCTTCAGGCCTATCAATTCGCTTTCCGTGATCTTCTGTACTTCCTTATGATAGTCGTAGTACTTCTCTCCGGGCTTGAGCATTTTAAACGCTTCACGCTGCACGCGTAATACGGCATTGTAAACTTCCTTCTGCCTCGCCGTGAATTTACCATTTACGGGAATAGTGCGGGTAAGGTCTGCGTTGTAGTTGGCATACTCTGCACCAACGTCCAACAGCAATACTTCGCCATCGTTACAGGCTTTGCTGTTCTCAATATAGTGCAGCACACACGAGCTCGCGCCGGAAGCAATGATCGGCTCATAAGCAAAGCCGCGTGACCCGTTGCGTAAAAACTCGTGCGCAAATTCTGCTTCGATCTCATATTCAAGCACACCGGGCTTTACAAATTTCAAAACTCGTCTGAACGCCTTCTCGGTAATATCGCATGCCTGCTGCAACAGGTCTATCTCATACTTCGACTTTATACTTCTTAACCGATGCATTATTGGAGCCAGTCTCTCATAACGATGCAACGGATATTTATCCATACACCATTTTACAAATCGCGACTCACGTGTCTCCACAGTTACCTCAGCACGATAATGATCGTTGGTATTGAGGTATACGTATTCTACATCGCCCATCACCATGAGCATGTTAAATATTTTTGGAAAATCGGAGAGCCACAGCACCGTTTCTATACCGGTTTGTTCATAGGCTTCCTCCTTGGTAAGCTTATGTCCTTCCCAGATCGCGATGAGCTCGCTCGTTTCGCGCAGGAAAAGTATCTCTCTATATTTCTTATCCGGAAAATCAGGACACAACAACAGAATCGATTCCTCCTGATCAACACCGCTCAGGTAAAACAAATCGCTGTTCTGCCGGAAGCGCATGGTGCCATCGGAGTTGGTTGGCATAATGTCGTTCGAGTTAACAACTGCCAGTGCATTTGACTTTAATTCTTTAACCAGGTTTTTACGGTTCGACTCGAAGAGGTCTTTTTTAATATGTTTATATCGCATACTTTTTATTACTTTCACCCAGCTGAAATCCAGCAGCGCGCAATTTAACCAAACTCTATGAAGCCAATCAACTCCTTCCGTCTGTCATTTCTGTTTATTCTTTTGTCGGTGTGCGCCGTTGCCCAAACAGCCTATGAACCTTCGCCTGAGAACAAAAAGAACCGGGAGTGGTTTCAGGATGCCAAGTTCGGTCTGTTCATTCACTGGGGTGTTTACAGTGTGCTGGGCGATGGCGAATGGGTAATGAACAACCAGGAAATTCCTATTAAGGCTTATGAAAAGCTACCGGCATTCTTTAACCCTACTGAATATGATCCGAAAGCATGGGTACAAATGGCGAAAGCTGCCGGCATGAAATATATCACCATAACCAGCAAACACCACGATGGTTTTGCCATGTGGGACAGTAAAGTATCGGACTATAACATCGTAAAGAAAACACCTTATGGTAAAGATGTGCTGAAGATGCTGGCCGATGAATGTCATAAAGAAGGTATAAAATTATTCTTCTATCACTCGCAGCTAGACTGGCATCATCCTGATTATTTTCCAAGAGGGAACACAGGCGGTAACTGGACCGGCCGGCCACAGCATGGCGACTGGTATAAATACCTCGATTACATGGATGCGCAGCTTACCGAGCTGCTTACCAACTATGGAGATATAGCGGGTATATGGTTCGATGGTATGTGGGATAAAATAGATGCCGACTGGCGATTGAACACAACATATTCGCTGATACACAAACTCCAGCCCGGTGCGCTGGTTGGCAGTAACCATCACGTTGCTCCATTTGCAGGCGAAGATTTTCAAATGTTTGAGAAAGACCTCCCGGGACATAACACTTCGGGATTTTCACCAGAACAGAAAGTAGGCGATCTGCCCAAGGAAACATGTGAAACGATCAATTATTCCTGGGGATTTAATCTGAAAGACGATGGCCATAAGAGCCGCAAACAACTTATTCAATACCTGGTGAAGGCGGCCGGATATGGCGCTAACTTTCTGCTGAATATAGGGCCCATGCCCAACGGTAAAATTCAATCGGAACATATTGAAAAACTCAGGCAAATGGGCGAATGGTTAACGGCCAACGGAGAGACTATATATGGAACGCGTGGCGGGCCATTAACTGCGCGCGACTGGGGTGTAACTACGCAAAAAGGGAACAAGGTATACGTTCATATTCTCGACTGGAGCGATGAATCACTTGTTATTCCCTCATGGGGCAAAAAGATAAAATCAGCCAGACTTTATAGCGACAAGAGTGTCGTCAAATTTGCCGAAAGTGAATTTGGCATCACATTGAAAGTGCCAAAAGCAAAAATGGATGATGTTGATACAATCGTAGAACTTGAGTTGAAATAATACAGTACCGACTAGAGTGGATACCGCCACCAAATGTTATCAAACTCATCTTTAAAAATCTACCAGCGGCCCGGCCATATTCTTTATTGGTCGGGCTGTTCTATTTATGCTGGCACATGCTTGTATTACCTTCTGAAATGTTGCGCCTACATTGTTTGATGACCCCGGAATTTCATAAATATAGTTCATACTAAACATGAGTATGCTCTATTACGAAGTAGTGCCGGAGGGTTCATTTACCTGATCACTATGTACCCAATTCAATAACACGAATGTTATAAAGAGGCCTGAAAATATACCTTCCAGCAACACCATAAACGATGCAATATAGGCATTGAGGTATGGCCCCATCGGTTCATGTTCAATAATATACCGCATCAATCCATCATCGAAACGCAAAAAGAAAAACAGAAAAAGTGAAAAAGTTGCGGAGCCAATGGCAGAAGTTGCTACACCAATCGCCAGCCCTCTGAAGTAATTCATGTGGCCCTGATGTGTTCGGGCAAACTGTTTCATAGCAAAGTATATACCTCCCAGCATAATAAGCAGGTTGAGCAATCGTAACTCAATCACTTCCAGGAGGCCAAGCGCATACATAGCGAAGAAATATACGATCAA
>NZ_DAIQRQ010000028.1:39881-61791 GCF_036786105.1 Ohtaekwangia sp. | reverse complement strand
TTCAATTCGTGGTTAATAGCTTTTGTTCGTTTTAGATAGTTCTCCGAGTCTTTGTTAATACATTTCAGATCAGCCAGCGACAGATAATCGGGGTGGTAAATTTCTGAGATGGTGGCATAAGGAAATGCTTTGCCATCTTTCCGGATGTAAAACACATAGATCCAGATCGAGAGCTTTGTGGGAGGGATGTTCCCCATCAATGTATATAGTCTTTTCCAATCGGCAGAAGGCGATAGCTCTCCCAGGTAAATATTCTTTTTCTCAATCTTCCATCCATGCGATTTAAAAATACTTCCTATAGATCCTCCCTGCACAATCAGTTGATGCTCTTTGGAAAAGGAACTGTCGATAGCTTCGGTATAATCTACTACTGCCAGCGTACGGGTTATCTTTTTGCCGTCATACAGATTGGATACCCGCAACCGGTCGCTGGTATAAAGCACATCCAGTCCATAGCCGCCAAACTTTTTCTCAATCCTTTCGCTGTTTAATAGGTTAACAGACAGTATTGAATCGCAGGATACAACGGTTGCCGACTGATTATCACCGCGTTGCGCGTAACACATCGCTCCCGACATCAACGATGCAGACAGGGCAACAATAAATATGTATACTTTTATTTTCATTACTATACCTTCCCTGACAAATATAGCATGGAAACGCAAAGCGCAATATTTACTGACAGGATAGTTTACTATTCGGCATCGAAATAGATGATAATGACAATTCTGTCCGAGAAGTGCGCAATGGCTGTACTTAACTACCTAAAATTATCACAGTAATATTGATGACAAATCAGCTTATGTTACTTGGGCAGGAGAGTCTAATGACTTCTACGACCTGCATTTTCCGGAAGCTCATGCTCAACAGAATTGTGTTGATATTTTAGTTTCGACAAGAACGCGAATATACTGATGAAGTAATTTGGTGAATCTTGTTTCATTAAGATGATTACTACTTCGTCATATCCAGAAAATAAGGTGAATCGTCCCATTTGATATGTTTATACTTCACTTTATTTTTGAGTGCTTCGGGAAGTGCATTCCATATTGTGCTTTTCATTTTCTCCAGCAGAAGTTTTCTGGTAAATGTATCGGCTACTACAAGGCTGATCTCGCGAACGGGTTGGGGATCTTTAAATGTCTTAACGACAGAGGTGGTGGGTTCACTCAAAACGGAGAGCCAGGGTACAATGGCAAAACCCAAATTGGCGCGAACCATATTCTTTAATGTCTCTATACTGGTAATTTCATAGGCAGAGCGAAGCGAAGCTTTCTTCTTCGGTATACTACAAATATCAATCAGCTGCGCATTGTAGCAGTATTCACTGTTGAGTAGTAACAATCCAAATTTATCCTGCTCGTTTAGTTTGTAAAATGCATTCTTTGCCTGCGGGTGTGAGGGATGCAGGTAAGCAACGAACGGCTCCATAAATACCGGAAATTCTATAAGACCTGGTCTGCCGGTGGGTGTAGCCATCAGGGCAACATCGAGTTCTCCCGCATCCAGGTCGTTCATGAGCTGTAGGGTAGAAGCTTCTTTGATGATGTATTCAATTTTTGGTGTTTCTTTCTCCATGGCATTCATGAAGAAAGGCACGAGGTAAGGTGATAAGGTAGATACAACACCAAGCCGTATTGTACCTTGCAGTATATTCTTTTTTTCTACTACCAGGTCGCGTATACCATCCATTTCGCGAAGCACGCGCTTGGCTTTTGCGATGATCTCTTCTCCAACCGGAGTGGGTTTAAGAGGAACTTTTGAGCGATCAAAAATTTTTACTCCAATTTCTTCTTCCAGGCTTTTCAGTTGAATAGTGAGTCCCGGCTGCGTAATAAAACATGCTTCTGCGGCTCGGGCAAAGTGTCTTTCCTGGTTCAGCATTACAATATAGCGGAGCTGTTGTATGGTCATGATTATTAGTAAAACTTATGATCATGTAAAATTATTAATTTGATTAATGATTTCAATGCTTTCACCTTTGAGCCATCAAAAAACACAAAGGAGTAATGAAAACAATAATCAAACTTTTAATCCTGACAATTATGAGCCAGACAATGTATGCACAAGCACCAAACTATGCGACTGATCCGCACATCGATCGTGGAACCAAAGAATTTCTAAAAGTACTGAATGCCGGGGGCACTCCACTGGAGACACTTTCCAAAGAAGATGCACGCCAGGTATTGGTTGGAGCACAGGCTTCTGTAAAAGTTGATTTATCGGGTATAGAAGAATCTGAAAAGACGATCACAGCCGATGGTTACTCGGTAAAGCTTAACATCGTGCGACCTCAAGGTGTAAAAAGTAAATTACCGGTATTTATTTTCATCCACGGTGGTGGCTGGATTCTTGGCGACTATCCTACACACAAGCGCATGGTTAGAGACCTGGTGGTTCTTTCCGGATATGCTGCGGTATTTGTAAACTATACACCGTCACCGGAAGCTCATTTTCCGAAAGCGATCAACGAGATATATGCTGCTACGAAATGGGTAGCTGAACATGGCGATCAGATCAATGTAGATGGAAAGAAGCTGGCGGTTGTAGGAAACAGCGTGGGCGGTAATATGGCGGCAGTCACTGCACTTATAGCGAAGGAGAAAAAAGGTCCGGAGATCAAAGTACAAATACTGCTGTGGCCTGTTACCGATGCTACTTTCTCACAAGCTTCTTACGAAACGTATGGTAAAGATCGCTTCCTC
Source organism: Ohtaekwangia sp. (assembly GCF_036786105.1). Lineage (NCBI taxonomy): Bacteria > Pseudomonadati > Bacteroidota > Cytophagia > Cytophagales > Fulvivirgaceae > Ohtaekwangia > Ohtaekwangia sp. The sequence continues at coordinate 59,086 of NZ_DAIQRQ010000028.1, read as the reverse complement.
ACTACATCCATCATGAAGTGGATGTGGGATCAATATATAGTCAATCCAGCTGAGCGCAAGCAGATCTATGCTTCACCACTTCAGGCAACCGCAGAACAACTGAAAGGTTTACCTCCTGCACTGATTCAGGTTGCTGAGAACGATATTCTCCGCGATGAAGGTGAAGCATACGGTCGCAAGTTGGACGAAGCTGGTGTTACAGTAACTACAGTTCGCTACAACGGAATGATTCACGACTTTGGTTTACTCAATGCACTGGCGGAACTTCCTGCTACCAAATCTATGTTTGTGCATGCTGCTGCGGAGCTGCAGAAATATCTGAAGTGAGAAGGTGAGTAGTGGGGAACAAGGAGTAAGAAATAAGGAGTAAGAAATAAGGAGTAAGAATAAAGAGAGGGCTGTTACATTTTTTGTGGCAGCCTTTTTATATTCGTCAGTATATAGGGAAACCGGATGCATGGCAGCAAATAGTTTTTAGCGATATGATTTACATAACACAACTTATCTACATTGTTCCGGGACAGGAAGATGTTTTCGATCAGTTTGAATCGATAGCCATCCCCATTATCACAAAGTATAACGGCCGGCTTTTATTCAGGGTGCGGCCTGCTGATAATGCCTATATTGAATCACATTCCGATAAACCTTATGAAATACATTTAGTAGAATTCAATTCGCAGCAAGACTTCGAAAACTTCAAGCTCGATGAAGAGCGAAAGAAATTCCTACATTTGAAGGAGCAATCGATTAGTGCTTCAGTCTTATTTCAAGGGATAAAGTTGTGAGTTGTGGTGATTAGGTCTATAGGATTGAATGACATTCGATGAGTTCAAGAAGCATTTTGAAGTGTTCAGAAAAATAGATTCACCGCAGGCTCTTCGATTTTTGTGAGGAACAGTGTAAAATATATCTTAAGGACCTTGAGGATGAAATTACTTTGAACCAGTTAAGCCGGAGTTGATTCGGTACAGACAAGTAGATTATTAATCGTAAGATCATTCATAAAGTCTCCTGTAATTTGTTCCGTACCTTTTTTCCAACTCTTCTTTGGAATAGAAAACCCATAGACCGGCATGGCCGGTTCCGTTGGGAGCTGCTGTAATTTCCGTTATAAATTTTTCTTCCTCGAGCTCAAAGAAAGCTTTTTCAGCTTGAATGAATCCATTCTCGCTATCAGTATAGTATAGGCAGTTAATAATTTTCTTCCCTTTAAGTTTTTTTAGTTTTTCATTCCCTTTACCTTCAAAAATACTGGATGCTTCGGGTGGCAGCGTTCTTTCCCAGATGAGATCATCTTCATTCTCTATACTTTCTTCCTCATCGATCCATGGTATGCCAATGACGATGTTTCCTTTAAGAACAATGAAAGAGTCGGCAAAGTCTAACCCGTAAGATTCATATTTTACGATTACCCGGATGTCTTCAATCTCTTTTCCGATCAGGCCTTTCAGTTTCATATTTTGATAGAGGCTGTGTATGGGAGATTCTAATATAGGAATATAATTTTTGAGATTACCCAATATTTTTATTTCTTGAAATTAATGATGAAGAGGCTTTCGATTATTATACTGATAATATCACTTGTTGTGCTGATGTTCACTGTAAAGTTGAACCCCGGCAGGATTGTAATGGGATTCTATGCTGGTGAATGCGATGGAAATTGTAGCACCCTGTATGAAGTAACGGAGAAGGTCTTGCGCATCGATACAACTTCGTTTCGGGAAGCTCAATATGGTTATGCAGACTTAAAAATAAAAGGACAAAGATTTCTTGAGGAAGATGACGAAGGGAATTTTCAGTCTTTTAAAATTGACATTCCCATTATAATGTTACTTGAACCAAGAACCAGGTTTGGCTGTCCTGATTGTTGGGATCAGGGTGGATGTTTTCTGGAATTTACCCTCTTGGGAGTAAAACGACAATTTGAAATCGAAGAAGGAAAAGAACCACTATATTTCCCTCAACTAACGGATGAAGTGTCAAAGAGGGTAAAGGCTATTAGGAATGAGTTCAACAAAGAACGCAGGTGACACTCTCTAATAACAAATCACCTTACTTGTAGCCAGCAGCCTGAAGCCAGCAGCCCTTTCACCACTCCGCCAACGGATCAATTCTAAACACCTCCGACATTTCATCTAACAACGGTTGCAAATGTTCGGTATGCTTGCCACTGCGGCCGCCAACGATTGGTGTGATGGACTGCCACAAGGGGAGTTGCAAGCGTGTTTGGTGTATACTATTTTCAACCTGCAGTTTCCATCTTTCCAGAAGCACTTGTTCACCGGCAAATATACCTTCGCTGATCAGCGTTTGTTCATAAGGTGATTCTTCAAATATACCGAGCGCGTAGGGGAGTGCTATATCCAGCGAATGCTGTAAACGTGTTATGCTTTCTTCAGTGGCTGATCCAAGCCTTTTTATCCAGGTGTTGGCGTGCAGGGTGTGGTATCGCAGTTCTCCTTTGATCTTGCGTGCGAGCTCTGCCAGAGGCTGAAAGCTGGAATTGCTTAACATTTCGAATCGCAGTGCTTCGGCAGTATCGAACAAAAAATGACGAATGAGGCTGAAGTCGTATTCGCCATTGGGCAACTCTACAAATATTGTGTTATGGAATTGTTGAGCATTCCGGGTGAACGCTACCGTATCGGGTGCTTGCTCTCCCAGTTGGTGGAGTATCTGGTATAGCGCATAGCTTTGGCCCACCTTATCCTGCGCCATGGAAGAGAACGCTATATCTTCTTCCAGCAGCGGTCCGAAACCTGTCCACTCAGAATTACGATGACCGAGTATAAGTTGATCATCGGCTATTTTATACAGGAGTTCTTTTATAGCTATATCATCCATACTATATATCGTGAGAGGTTATGATGTTGATCGCCCGATGAATGCCTTGAGTTTATCGCCACCTTTATAGTCTGAGGCATCGCGAAATTTCTTTTCAGGTAATGTATTCCATAGGTCTTTCTCTTCCGGAGTGGTGAAGCGTATATCGCTTGTGCGAATCGTCCAGATGTTGTAAACGATCTTGTCGCCAGCTAATTTTTCTTTTGCTGCCTGCATGGCTTCTGCAGGTGTAGCGGCTTCTACCGTGCCAGCATGCAGGTGCTGTTTGCCACGCTTCAGCAAGTGGTAAATTTCAAATGATGTTTGAGGTTCGGTTGTCGTTGCAATATCGTCAAGCAGTGTATATACATTCCTATCGCCATCGGTGGTAGGTGATATATATACATTTCGCGTATCGACTACATAGAGTGATGTGCAGGTAAATCTGCGGGTAAACGCTTCTTTGGCGAGCACGTACGCCAGTTCCAGGTCAGGCGCATGCACGGCTCCTTCATGTTGAAAGGGCTTGCCTTCTTTTGGCTGCACAAACACTTCGAATGTACCAAACTGATCAAGCGGTGCTTTGGGCACAATGGCATCGGGTGCATGCGGCAACCGGTTCACTCTTGGATCTAATGACTTCACAGATTGCATTGTTATATATAGTTCTACAACTTTACTCCTCAGCCTTTTTGCTTTCGGCTTTAAGCTTTCTGCTACTTCGTTAAGCTTTTTTTAATTAGCCTTTTTTGTTTTAAGTCTTTCAAAAAAACTTATTCCTTCGTATTATCGTTCTCTTCAATACCACCATGAAGTACCTTGATTTTCTTTTAGCGCTGGACGTTCTCTACCGGTACTATCCCAAGTATCACTCCAATGAACTGTTCATTCTGGCAGACGATATCTGGAAATGGATGAACAACGAGTTGCCGGAAGACAGCAGTACATTGGTATATCTGAAGAGTTGTTATAACTCACCTTCGGAGGCATTATCGGCAGTGTGGAAAGAGATCGTACTCATTACCGGTACACTTGCGGCGTTTAGAAGAAATTAGATTCTCGTTGTTTACGCCAGTGGTGTTACGTACGTAGCTTTCGGTGAACGCAATGCTTCGCGCACCCATCTTCCTCTTGCTTCTGCTATTCTTCGTACCTCCAGTCGTTCCTTGTTGCAAGGTCCATCACCGTTGATCACCCGCTTAAATTCCTCCCAGTCGGGTTCGGTATATTCCCACTTACCGGTTTCTGTATTCTTTTTCAGCTTCGGATCTGGAATGGTGAAGCCAAGTTCCCACACCTTGGGCACATACATATCGAGGAATTGATTCCGCGTATCATCGTTTGTAGACATCTTTACTCTCCACTTCATCAGCACTTCTGTGTGTGTTGAGATCTTATCAGCAGGACCAAAGAAATGCATCATAGGAGTCCACCAGCGGTTGATGGCTTCCTGGAACATTTGTCTTTGCTTCTCGGTGCCGGTTGCCAGGTATATAACACAGTGATGGCCGTATTTGAGGTGGAATGATTCTTCGGCACAAATTCTTTCAAGTGCCCTGCAGTAAGGGCCATAACTTCCCTTGGCGTTGGCCAGCTGGTTCACAATAGCGCCAGCATCTACCAGCCACGATATAAAGCAGGCATCGGCCCATGTATAGGCCGGGTAATTGAAAATGTTGGAATATTTGGATTTACCGGAGATGAGGTCATCGATCATCTCTTCGCGCGATTTGCCGAGGGTTTCTGCTGCGCTATATAAAAGTTGTGCATGACCGACTTCGTCTTGCACTTTGGCCATGAGCGCCAGCTTGCGTTTGAAGCCGGGAGCACGCGTGATCCAGGTTCCTTCGGGCAGTGCACCGATAATTTCACTGTGTGCGTGCTGCTCGATCATGCGGATAAGTTGTTTGCGGTATAACTGCGGCATCCAATCAGAAGGTTCTATCTTTTCGCCGCGCTCAATGCGTGCTTCAAAGGCTGCCAGCATTTCAGGATCTTCCGCCTGTAAACTATCGGTCTTGATCCCTTCGAATGTATTTCCTCCACCGTACATAACCTTTTACCGTTATCTGTTAACAGTTAATCGTTATCCGTATCCTGTTACCTGTTTACTATTAACGTGTAACAGGTTACGGATAACATCAACAAGGGCTATTTACGACTAAAAAAACCTTAATACAAACGATTGTTAGTTTTAAAATCAGGCATTTTTCTTCAAGCCGTTCACCAGCATGTCGGCCAGTTGGAAACCGAGCTGGGAAGGGTCGATAGCTGAACCCGGATCATACCACATGGGCATCCAGTTCAATGACGAGAAGAGTGTCATAACAGCGAGTTTCTTGTCGATCGTGTCTTTAAACTCTCCTGTGCGTATACCCTGTTCGATAATGCTTTTGAAGCGATTTATATAGTTGATGCGCATCAGCAGGAAATCGCGCAGATACGGTTGGCTAAGGTGCCGGTGCTCGTTCATAAAAACAGCAGAAGCAGTAAGGTCTTTCGCCATTACCTGGATGTGGCCGATAATTCCGTTGCGAAGTTTTTCACTGGCGGATACATCTTTACTTTCAACTTCGGCCAGCGACTTTTGAAATTCAGCAGCCATGTCGAAGCAAAGGCTGCGAAGTATTTCCTCTTTTGATTTGATGTGAGAGTATAAACTGGCGGCTTCTATCCCCAACAACTGGGCGAGGTCGCGCATCGAAGCAGCAGCATAGCCTTTGTCTTTAAAAAGCTCCGCAGCTTTCCTGATCACTTGCTCTTTCCTCGATAAATTTGAAATAGCTTCACTCATAGTTCGATGGACAATTACCTAAAGTTACTAAATATCAATTCACCTTAAAAGTAGTATTAGAAACGGTGCATCGAAAGAAAGTGATAAAAAAATAGGAGTAAATTTCAAGTAACGAGTGTTAGTTATAAAAATGCCGAGTGCTACATTGTTGTAACATCCCGGCATAGCGTAAGCGTGTAGTGATTAAAAAATTACACCAAAGCTGAAGGCGTTGAGTTTGGGGCCTTTGCCTGCTTCGAATAATTCATTCATATCATAGTTGAAGAAAAGATCGGTAGAACGATAACCAATTTGAAGACGTGCGCCATAGCGAAGATTGTTGAGATAGAAACTATCGCGGGTCTTGTCTTTCTCACGGTCGCCATTATCTTTATATACCATCTTGGAGTGACTGCCTACACGATAACCAATGTAAGGACCTATACCGATGCGGAATGAATCGCTATTGCCATCCCACATTCTCGACTTACGGCCATTGTCACCAAAGTCAATGATAGGCACCAGTGAAGCTGTAACATAAGAAGCGGTAAGCTTGCTCTTGATATAGTGATAGCCGCGATTGTCTTGTACAAACTGCACACCGTTGTCATCTTTTTGAACAAGGATGTTGTCGTTTTCAAACTTGAAGTTATACCAGCTCATACCGAGGCCCCATTCGAGGAAGAATTTTTTGCCTAGCCGTGAGCGTTGTATGGAAGACAGCCCTACATACCACGATCCCCATGGGCGCACGGAATAGTTTGCATTGCTGGAAGGAAACTTTCCGTTGTCGAGATAGTTGTTTGTGCCCAGGTCGAAGTTAAACGATTGCCATGTACGCCCCCAGCGTCTGCTTTTGTTAAAGTCTACATTCCAGTCGTTTCCATTGTCGTCATCATGGCCACCGATATCACTTTTGTCGTCACCTTCGCGCGTCCAGTATACTTCTTCGCTATCGCCCGGCTTGCGGGTAGAGTCTTGTGCCAGTGCGGTGGTGTCGTTGTTCTCCAGTTTGGTGATAATGTTCTTGAAGAGCTCGTTGTAGTTATAGTTCTTGAGTACTTCCAGGTCTTTACGGTCTTCAACAGTAAATATCACACGACTGGTTTTTCCTAACTCTACAATTACAGTGTCGCGCTTTTGTTGTGCGCGTGCAGTAATGGCAAGCAATATTATAGTTGCCATCAGAAATGTTTTTTTCATACTTCGTTACTTGTTTTGTCCACGTTTTTCTGTTTTAAAATTCAGCGCGAGAATTTCATTTTTCTTCTGCCGCAGTTCGCCAACAGGATCCTGATTGTTTGTAAGATCCTGTGCTCTCTGCAGCAACTTCTTAAACGTAGATGGCTTATCATCTTCATCGGTTGCTTCGTCTGAAACATTTTTATTTAAATAATTATCTGTTTCAGCAGACGTGATCACCAACGTGATGCCTTTGCGCTGCGAAGTATATATAGATTCGTTTTTAACGATAACAGGTGCGGGTGTTTCTGTTGCCGCTATGTTATTTTCTGTTTTCTCGTGCTGTGGTATAACTTCTGCTACCTCCTGCTTCGGTGTTTCAATGATAGCGGGTTGTGTATTTTTATCTTCAAGGGCAATGCTTTTGATTGCTTTCTGTGTTACCGGCTCTGTTGACTTTGCAGTATATATAGGATGCTTCATCTGATGATCGGCTTCTTTTATGGTTTGAGGGGGCGATGTAGCCTGAGCTTTTTGTGTTTCCGCTGGAGATATTTCTGCAGGCTGAGAAGCATTGTGGCTCATAACAGGTTGTGATGCGGAATCAACATTACCTTTCACGGATAGCCAAAGTATATATCCGGCAACCAGGAGCAACAGCAGCGAAGCAGCTACCTTCCACCAGGTCGCTTTGTTATTTTTTTTATCCAAACCGGCTTCTATTCTGTCCCATGCACGGGCAGGGGCGGGCCTGGAAAAGCTTTCCAGCTTTTGGTGAAATAATTTATCAGGTTGCTGATTCATCGTTGATAATTTTTTGATCGGACATCCAATCGTGCTCCACTAATTTCTTCTGCAGGTAAACACGCGCGCGGCTTAGCTGCGACTTAGATGTGTTTTCACTGATGCCTAATTGTTCTGCTATTTCTTTATGCGAGTAGCCATCGATGGCGTACATATTGAAGACAATCCTGTAACCGGCGGGTAACTCCTGGATGAGGTTGAGAAGATCTTCGGTTTCGAGACGATCGCTCAGGTTGTCGTAGTCGGGTTCGCGATCGGCCTGCTCCAGGTCTGTTTCCAGGTACATGGAGCGGTTTCTGCGCAGGTGTGTGAGTGCTTCGTTCACTACAATTCTTCTGATCCATCCCTCAAAGCTTCCCTCATTTTTAAACTGCTCAATCTTGTCGAACACCTTCATAAAAGCCGTTACGAGGATATCCTCTGCTTCCATCGGGTCTTTGACATACCGGTAGCACAGTCCATACATTTTGGACGAGTAGGTATCATACAGGCATTTCTGAGCGTTGCGGTCACGCTTCAGGCATCCCTGGATCAACTCATGTTCCTTTGCCCGGTAAATTTTAAATTCCATTTAATGGTTCTGACTCCAAGATGCGTATACGGAGGCCGGGGTTGCGCGGGGGAGAAATTTTTTTTGCAAAGCGTGAAAAATTTAGCTGCGAGCTTCTGGCTGCGAGCCGCGAGATGGACAGGGTAAGGTGCGTAAACCGGAAAACCGATACTTGCCTCACAATGTTCAATTGGTCTGAAAGCCATAGGCTTTCGACCACACTCATGCTCCTCCGCCCACACTTCTAGCAGCTAGTGGCTGGCAACTCGCAGCTATTTTTTCAATACGCTGCCTGGTAATCTACAGTTATGGTTATCCATGAGAATTTTCGTGGCCTGACAGATACGCAGTTTATGCAGCCGTTGCTGTCGTAAAGGTTGGCGAACAGCCCCTGGTCTTCTTTTATAAAAACAGAATATTTCCCTTGGGGGAGCTTTACGTGGAAGGAGCCGTCTTTATCGCTGATCACTTTTGTAACAAATGCCGTCTGGATGTTGGAGAAGAAGCCGTTTTGCTGGGTGACATCCTGCAACGTGGTAGCGTTGTAGATATAAATTTCGCGCACAATTCCCTGTTGCGGGGCTCGTGTGGTTCGATCGGTGCTGGGCATTTGATTGCCGCTAACCCAGAATACCTGGCCGCGAATACCTTGTTTCTGAGCCTGCGCGTTAAAGAGTAAACTTACCAGTATGGTGGTGAGCAGGAAAAGTTTTCTCATATTCTAATATACCAAATACGATATGAATTACCGACTGTTTATCACGATGATCGTGAACCGGAGCGTAATGTTACTATAAATCGGCAAATGCGCGACAGCTTTCAAGATACAATTAGATAATCAGGCAGATCAGATAGACCAATACCATTAATAAAAAGATAATCATGCGTGTTGGGTTAAGGATTTACAGGGCTGATGGTATATTTTGAGGAAAAAATCATGATGTGTTGTGTTGAAATTGCCGCACTGAACATCGAACACAAGAAAATATATACTCAAAAGGGGAAGCATAAGCCACCCCTTTTTGAGCAATGGCATTAATGATCGCGCTTCACAACATCCGGGTGGCCGCGATAGTCAATATCGCTGGCGATGCCTTCTTCCATTTCGAGGTGTCTTGTAACATTTACCTTTGCTGAGGAGGCACCGTTTACTTCGATCACAGCATCTTCTACTTCAAAACTATAGGCACGCAGCGTAGAAGCTCCCTGCACCGTGGCTTCCATGGTATGACCCTTTCCTTCCAGCGACACTTGAGACGCACCGCTCAAATGCAAGGTTACAGCTTCAGCATCGGCTTCGCCTTTTACATCTACCGCGCCTACCACATCTATATCCAGATCATTTGTAGTAAAATCTTTGAAGCTTATTTTACCGGCACCTTTCGCTTTCAATTTTTCAAGCTGTGGCATGATAATGTTTATCTTCATCTTGTCGATATCGAGGAGATCTTTTCCCCAATGTATACCGCGCTCATCGTCATAGTCAATCACCAGCGTATTGCCTTCGCGCTCGATCTTATACTTTTCTTTTTCATCTTCAGGGCCTGTTAACTCCACCGAATATTCATCGCCACGGGTGATGCGCACATCGAACAAACCACTTACTTCTACTTCCCTGAAATCAGTCAAGTCGTATTCATTGCTGGTTTCTTCTTCGGTTTCCGGATCACCCTCCGCTACCGGACAGGTAAGGCAATCCAATCCTTTGGGTGTCATGCGCCATGTTTCGCCATCCAGGTAATCACCGTCCACATATTGTGTAATGAAGCGGCTCACATCTTCTGTCATGGTGAAAGGGAAATCATACGGTATATACAACGTCATCTCCAGACGCTGGGCGCGGAATACCGCATCTTTCTTAAAGAGTATATTTGAATCGAATGTGAAGACGGAATCCTGAACGTTTACACTATAGTCTACCATCTGCGCATTTTCAATAGCTTTCTGTCGCGTGCTGCCTTGTGCCTGAAACTCCTGTACAAGCTTGAAATCCTTACCATCATATCCTTTCAAGGAAAGCGATGTTTCGTGGTAATTATCCATTCCTACTTCGTGCAATTGCAGCGCTGCTTTTTTTCCTGTTACGTGATAAGTGTTTTCTATTTTATAGGTACCATCTTCCTTGAAGGCATATACGATCTGCGGTATACCGATGCTGAGCATTACAACACTCACAAAGAACAACACAAACAAAGTCCATCCGGCTGCCGCACTGAATACAATGCGCTTGGAGATGATCGATACGCCCAGCAGCAAAATCATCAGGCTCGGCACCAGACACGCTATAAATCCTGCTACGGCAATCCATCCTGGGAAAGCTTTTGTGATGGCATCTACCGGCATGTTGAGGTCACCTTCAATCATCCACGGCAGTGAGAAGGCCGTTCCTGAAAATATACCGAGTGTTACGCCGCCTGTTAAGAGTATAGAAAACGCAAGCGTAATGCCAAGCAACACCACGAATATACCAATGATAACACGCAGTGCTTCCACCAAAGGGCCGATCACTTTTGCCAGTCCCTTCAGAACCAAGGCGATCAACCGGAATGGGAAGAGCAGTATTTTTGTAGCTGCACTTTCTTCTTTCCCTGACTCAACGTTCAGATTTTTTTTTATGGTCGATTCAATGTTCGAGAGTGTAACCGGTTCGCCCTGCATTTGCATGCGATCTGTTAATGTTCTCGCTTCCGGCAAGGCTATCCACAATACGATATAAAGTAAAAGACCAAGTCCGCCGATGATGGTAAAGATCACAAACAGCAGTCGGATGATGACTACATCTATACCAAAGTACGATGCTACACCCCCGGCTACGCCCCCGAGTACTTTACGCTCCGGGTCGCGAAACATTTTTTTGTCAACCATCGGTTCGTCAAGTGTATAAGAGCCGGGCACTACGATCCACATCACCAGGTATATTACAATGGTTACACCGTAGGCAAAGGCCAGTGCCGCAAACAACAGGCGTATCCACAGGGGGTCTACATTAAAATAATTTCCGAGGCCGGCACATACACCACCCAGTATCTTGCGCTGTTGGTCGCGCATAAGGTGGCGAGCAGGTGTAAAGGTTTTGCCGGTATGGGCAGAGAAGGTACTTTCGCTTTGTGTATTATTAGCCGTATTGTTAGTGTCTGGTGATGGCGTTGTGCCATTGAAAGCAGGTTCTTCTGCAGCCTTGAAATCGCTTACACTACCCATGGTTGTGATAAGCGTGTGAACATCCTCTGCAGTGATCACCTGCTTGCCTTCATTCAGTTTGGATAAAAAGATTTCGGCAATGCGGCTTTCAATGTCAGCCATGATCTCGGAGCTGTCTTCAAAAGAAGAAAAGTATTTATTGATCGAGTCGAGATATTTCCGCAGGCTGTCGTACCCATCTTCCTCAATGTGAAAGATGATGCCGCTGATGTTGATGCTGATATTCTTTTTCATATAGTCGATAGACGTGAGGAGTTATACAATGTTAGCTGTTAGACTTTGAGGTAATCATTTGGGTGGAATGTACGAGTTCATCCCACGTCTCGGTGAGCTTGCTCAGGAATTTGCTTCCGCGGTCTGTAAGCTTGTAATATTTTCGAGGTGGCCCGGACTTGGATTCAATCCATTTATACTCGAGCAGTCCCGCGTTCTTCAGGCGGGTGAGAAGCGGGTAGAGTGTGCCTTCCACAACAATGATCTTCGCGGCTGTTAATTCGTCCAGCATATCAGAAGCATATACTTCGCCCCGCGAAATAATGTGGAGGATGCAGTATTCCAAAATTCCCTTTCTCATTTGTACTTGCGTGTTTTCAAGGTTCATACATCCCTGGTTATAATTTCAATATAGTTCCTTATACGGATAAGTACTATGTATGGCCAAGTACTTGGTTGAAATTTTTTGAAAAATCTGTTAAAAATGAATTAATGTTTTGATTAACAGGTCATTAGTTAATTGATAAAGGAGCTGTTTATGGATAATTTGAAAGGGTAAAATCATGATTATTGATTAAACTCAGAACAAATTAGGTGGCTTCAGGCTTGGCAAAGTTGCCGTGTCTGCTAAATTTAAAGCTTGAAGTTGTCACGTTATGCCCATTCCAGAGAAAGATTTCACACAAGAACCTGTTGAAGAAATTAAGGAACCTCTTAAGCAAGAAGGACAGGTAAGCGAAAAGGATATATTTAAACTGGCCAAAAATATACTAACAGCGTGTCTGGTTGTTTATGGAGTGGTATTGATATTGTTTGCTTGGAGTAACTGTTTAAACATAAACGGCCCCATGAAAGAAATCTGGGATTTCTCGTCACAGGGCCTGTTTGGTATTGTAAACCTTATAATCGGATTTTACTTCGGAGGTAAAATCGCTTCTAACAAGAATTAATGTACTAGCTCCATGCGGGTTAAATTTCCCTTCTTGTCTTCGACAATAAGCTTTCCATCGTCTTTCTCCTGAAGTTCGAGCAATCTTCGGTATAGACGCAAAGCGGTACCAACAATGTTTGTTCTATTGGTGTTATGCGTAAGCTGGGAAATCACCTCAATGTCATCGAGTGTTTTCCTTCCCATATTCATGGTCACTTTTACAACATCCGGAGATGTTGCAGTTTCTTTATTTTCAGTTGCCATAGTACAAGGTTTTGTCTTAACTTAATGATTTAAAAGTATGTATTTAATACATATTTTATATGTATCGAAACCATATTTAAAAAAATAAGTTCACTTTCTCTAAACCGTTTGAAAGTTAAATGACGTCCTGTACTTACTTCAAAGTGAAGGTTCGTATGTACTTTTGTTTAGAAGGTTAGGATTTGGGTTGAAATCAAAGTTTTAATGAATCGTTTTTTAACGGCGTGGCTCATACTTACAGTAGCTCTGCAGGCGAGCGCTCAGGTTGGTAATGAATGGATCAATTACGGCCAGCCCTATTATAAGATTCCTACTGCAAAAAACGGTATTTATCGGCTTGATTATAGCACGTTGCAGGCTGCAGGCTTTCCGGTAGGTTCTGTTGATCCGCAAAAAATTCGCATATACCATCGCGGAACCGAACAGGCTATCTATATAGAAGGCGAAGGTGATGGCCAGTTTAACAGTTCTGATTTTATTGAATTTTACGGAACCCGAAATGATGGCGTGCTCGATGCCGATCTATACCGGCCCTCATCGTTGCAACCGCATAAATATTATAATCTATACTCCGATACTACCAGCTATTTTTTAACCATCAGTTCGCTCTCCGGAAAACGAATGACAGCATTCTCCGAAGCTAATGCTGGTATACTGCCCGATGCATATCACTTTGATGAAAAATTAATGGTACTCACCAGTCAGTATTCTTCGGGTACAGACTATAACATTGAAGTACAAAACAGTTTTTATGATCAGGGTGAAGGCTGGACGGGTGCGCAGGTTGTGCAAGGACAATTTATAGACTATACATTTACAGATGTTATCAACACTGTAACAACAGGGCTGGTACCTCAACTGGAAATGGTAATGGTAGGCCGTGGGCCGATGGATCACGTAGCAGAGGTATATGTAGGCACGGGGCAGCGATTGCTCACCACGGTTAATTTCAGCAGCTATGATGCCTATACACTTTTACAGACTTTACAGTGGAGTGATATCGGCACAGACGGAACGTTTACAGTTCGCGTAAAAGTAATTGGCACGGGTGGCTCAGACAGGCTGAGTGTTTCTGCTATAAAATTTCGCTATGCGCAACAACTGAATGCAGCTTCGGCTACCGAGAAAGTTTTTAACCTGCAACCCAATGCCAGCGACAAGTCGTATATCGAAATACAAAATGCTCCAGCCGGTTTTCGCTTGTTCGATATAACAGACGAAGCGAACATTGTAAAGATTGGCACCACATCAACCTCTACATTAAATGCTGTTATTCCTAACACCAGCACCTCGCGGAAAATATACGCAACGTCTGCTGCGTTAACGCCTGCCAGGATTATACCGGTGTCGTTCAGAAATATTAATCCATCATTGTATAACTATCTCATCATAACGCATCCGTTGTTAAGACGACCGGGGGGCGGTTATAGCGATCCGGTAGAAGCGTATGCTGCTTACAGAGCCTCTGCGGCTGGTGGCCGTTATGATACATTGATCATGAATATCGGGTTGCTGTATGATGAGTTCAACTATGGCGAAAGTTCACCGCGCGCTATTTTCAACTTTATGAAGTTTATGGTAGCGACACACATGCCGCGCTACCTTTTTATAATTGGTAAAGGACTCGATCCATACTACGGATACTATCGCAATCCCACTTCATTCACCACATTCAAAGACCTGGTGCCTTCTGCCGGGTATCCCGGCTCGGATGCGTTGTTTACGGCAGGGCTTGCCGGTACAACGGATGATAATGCTGTGCCTACAGGTCGTATCACGGCCATGAAATCGGAAGATGTCGCCAACTACCTGAACAAAGTAATTGAAACCGAGGCACGACCGTTTGATGATCTGCGCAGAAAAAATATACTTCATCTTAGCGGAGGCATTAATGAAGGTGAACCTGAGCTATTCCGATCATACCTGGAAGAATATGCAACTATTGCAAAGAGTTATTACCTGGGCGGAAAGGTTTCGGCTATAGCCAAGCGTTCCACGGATATAGAACTGATCAATATATCGGAAGAAGTAAATAAAGGTGTAGGCCTTGTTACATTCTTTGGTCACGCATCTCCCAGCACACTCGATTTTGATGTAGGGTATGTTACCGACCCGATTATGGGATATAACAATGCCGGTAAATATCCGATGTTGCTGATGAACGGCTGTAACACCGGTTCGTTCTTTCTTCAGTATACTTTGTTTGGTGAAGACTGGGTAATGGCTGCCAACAAAGGTGCTACCGGATTTATAGCGCACAGTGCCTTTGGTCTTGTGTCAAGCCTGCGGTTATATTCCGATTTCTTTTATAAAGTTGGTCTGGGCGATTCAACCTATATACATAAAGGTATAGGCGATATACACCGCGAAACGGCCAGGCGGCACATTGCTTACGTAGGTTCATCGCCAATAAGCACTACGCAGGTGCAAGAGATGATTCTGCTGGGCGATCCGGCAGTTCCCTTGTTTGGTGCTCCCAAACCTGATCTTGAGATCAATAACAAGAATATATACCTTGAATCGTTTGATGGCGGACAAGTTACTGCACTTACCGATTCATTCGCTCTTCGCATCATTGTACGGAATTTTGGCCGCGCACAGCAAGACACCATGCGCATTGAAGTGAAGCGCTACCTCAACGACAACTCGGTAATTGTTTACGACTCATTATACCCCTCTACATTGTATAGCGATACATTGGCGTTAATTATTCGCAGAGGCCGGGAGAATGGCTCCGGTAACAATCGTTTCGAAATCACGGTTGATCCTGACAGTGTGATTAGCGAGTTAAGAAAAGATAACAACACAGCTTCCTATGAATTGCCGATTGCATTGAACGGCACGATGAATCTATACCCGGTGGATTTCTCTATTGTGCATGCTAAAGACGTTATGCTCTCGTTCCAGACAACAGATTTACTCTCGGCTGAACGGGAATTTACCATAGAAGTAGACACTGTGAATACCTTTGATAGTCCCTATAAGAAAACACTTACCGCAAAAGGCACCGTGCTGGCGCGGCAAAGTATAGCTATGCTGCAGGCCGATACACTGGCATATTACTGGCGAACAAAGTTAGCGCAGCCACAGGCAGGCGAGAGCGATTCATGGACGGAAAGCTCCTTTACCTATATTGACAACGGTCCGGAAGGATGGGCACAAGTACATTTTCCGCAATATCTGGCCAACGAAACCGTAGGACTTGTAGCCGATGCGACTGCACGGAAGCTTAATTTCAAGGAGACTGTTACATCGATCGATGTAAAAACGTTTGGCTCGGAAAATTCTGCCAGCTACCTGGATGTGAGCATAAAGATTGGTGGTGCCGAGTATAATTTATACCGGCAAGGGTTTGTGTGTCGCGATAATACGATCAACCTGATTGCATTCGACCGGAAATCAACCGTGCCTTATATGGGTGTTCCATTCGAATGGTTTAATCGGGGCGGCAGGGCTTGTGGTCGTGGTCCCTGGGTTATCAATAGTTTTTACTATACCGAATTGATCACAGGCAATGGTGATGACATAACGGCTTACGTTGATAATGTTGCTATAGGCGATACGGTGGTATTGTTTAATATAGGCGATGCCTTAAGTGAACGCTGGCCCGCTGCTGCCAAAACCAAACTTGGAGGACTGGGTATTTCGGTTGCACAGATTGATGCACTGGCTCCCGGTGAGCCTTTTGTAATATTCGGTAGAAAGGGTGCTGCGCCTGGAACAGCGCAAATATTCAAAGCATCGGGCACCCCGCTGAATCAACAGGAGCTTACCGTAAGCAGAACGATTACCGGGCGATATACTTCCGGAACGATGACGTCTAAACTCATTGGACCCGCACAGGAATGGAAATCGTTCATAGCGAACCCTAAAGATGTAGAAGCTGATGATATAGTAACCTTCGATGTTCTGGGAGTAAAGATGAATGGAGAAGAAACTGTATTGCTTGAAGACATTGCAGGCGATCACGATCTTTCTTCCATAGCAGCAACCGATTATCCATACCTGAAAGTAGCTTTCAAAGCGGCAGACAATACCTCGCTTACCGCTGCGCAGCTTCACAACTGGTTGGTACTCTATACGCCGGTGCCGGAAGGTTTGTTGATATACAAAGGCAATGCAACACAAGTATCATTAAACGAAGGGGATGTATGGCAAGGCAACTATAGCTTTATCAACATCAGCGATAAAACTTTTTCAGATTCACTTTCTGTGCACTATGAGTTATTCAACGAGACCAGTCGCACATCACAATCGGAGATCGTAAAGATAAAAGCACCTACTCCGGGCGATACAACTGCTTTTCAGGTGAATTTCAATACCTTGGGCAAGACTGGATTGAACGATGTTACAGTATTTGTAAATCCTCATATTTCACCGGAGCAGTATTATGATAACAACATAATGGTGTTCTCCAATTATCTCAATGTGTCGCAGGATAAATTTGCGCCGGTGCTGGATGTTACGATCGATGACCGCCATGTTGTTAATGGTGACTTCGTTTCGGCCAATCCCTATATATTGGTGCGTGTATGGGATGAGAACAAAAGACTTCACAAACAGAACCTGCAAGGTATGCGCATTTTTCTTACGTATCCTTGTGCAGATGAAACCTGTACACCTGCCGAGATTGATCTCACCGGAGAAACCGTAACCTGGTATGCCGGAACAGATACATCTGATTTTCGTCTGGAATTCAGACCTGCTGATTTGCCGGCTGGTAAATATACTCTGCGCGTGGAAGCTGCCGATGCACTTGACAACACCAGCGGTACTGATCCCTACCTGGTTGATTTTGTAGTAAGCGATGAAACATCTGTAGCAGTATCAGAGCCCTATCCAAACCCGTCTTCATCAGATTTTTATTTCCGGGTAACGCTGGGTGGTAAATATCTGCCGGAAGACTTCAAACTACAGTTAGTGGATGTAACCGGGAAACTACTGCAGGCTTATTCGCAGCAGGACATCAAGGATTTTCACACCGGTATAAATTATATTAAATGGAGCGGCACAGATTTAGGTGGTAATGCCATGCCAAGTGGTGTATATATCTATAAGCTACAGTTCACGCTCAACGGAAATCAGATAACACGCGAAGGAAAGATGGTGATGTTCCGATAGGAATTTAATTACAGTGGGTAGCGTTCAGCAGTTGATTCTGGCAACACTCACTCATCAGAAACCATTTGAAACATGGGGCGTTTTTCAATGGGAGTGTGGGCGTCAATATCCTTCATTTCTGCCCTGTACTTTTCCAGAAAGCGATTGTAATCTGCTACAATGGCATCGTATTCTTCCCGGTAATTATTAACGCGTTGATCGGCCAGTTGGATTTCGTCAGCGAGTTTTTGCAACGTTGTGTTGTATGTAAATTCGGGTTGTGCTTCTGCTAAAGAAAGAAGCTCCGTTACCAGCGAATTGGAAGCAAAATCATATTCTTCCACGACATCGGTATTAGCCATTGTTTTTTGGGTGTAGCGCAGACGCACCAGTTGATCGAGGCGTTGCTCGTAGCCGGCAAGTTGTTCATTTAATTCAGGAGAGGAAACCATCAGCTCATGCAGCAGATTGTGCATGGCTTTTATTTTCTGGTTGTCGTCATGGATCATCACATTCCATGATTGCAACATACTGTCTTGGAGTGCCAGGTAATAATCGGTCAGCGAATCAATGCGCGTAAAGGTCATAGTCTGATCTGCGGCTGCTTGTTTATGGTCGCAGTTCCAGAAAATCAAAGCACAACTGGTAATAACCATACCAGATAACAAGGTTCTCATACTTTATAAAAAGGGCTCCAAATGTCAAATACGGTGCAAAGAAATAAAATGTTCCCCTGGTTTTCAGCTATTTATGAGGGGAGTATGTTTTCGGATTGAATTTAATGATTCACTTCGTGTGTTAAAAAAAATTACGTATACCGAAAGGTGGACAGTTGCGATATAGCGGGGTTAATGTATAGGTTTAAACTGTTCGAATGCTTCCCGGCAGGTGTTGCAGTAATGAATAGAACGGCAAAGTGTAGGACCAAATACATTTTTCAGTTCTGTATCTGTACCGTTGCACTTCGGGCAGGGCACATGTTCCAGCATGTCAATATCTGAAAATATAGCATCCTGCGGAGGCGCCAGGCCAAATTGCTTCAGCGCTTTTTTTCCTTTTTCCGAAATGCGATCGGATGTCCACGGCTGACGAAAATTTACGGAGACGTTTACCGATGCAATGCCACGAGCCATCAGCGCAGTTTTAATTTCCTGCTGCATAATATCAAGAGCCGGACAGCCTACAAATGTAGGCGTCATTTCAATCTCCACAGCATTATTGTGGATGGTGACGGAGGTGATCACACCAAGATCTACCAAGGATAGTACCGGTATCTCCGGGTCTTTCACTTCTTCCAGCCATTTATAAATCTGATCGGTCGTAAACGACATATATCCCCTAAATATATATTCTAAAGTTACGAA
>NZ_DAIQRQ010000028.1:37724-39781 GCF_036786105.1 Ohtaekwangia sp. | reverse complement strand
TTAAACAACATCAAAAGACCCCGGAATGATCTGATTCAAATGATGTTTAAGATGCTTTACATAATCGATGGCGAGCCACTCGAGAGTAAAATATTCCGCAGAATCGTTGACACAAGTGCGACCATAATTTTCTTGGGGCATAGAAAGAAGCACAGCAGAAATACGTTCGTTTAAAAGCTTCCAGAGCGTGATGACATCTTCTTTTTTCGCAGCCTGGTATTGATTGAGCGACACCCAGGCGTTTTGATCATAGGTAATTCTGGGTGGCGCGGATTCATATTGCCCGCAAATAAAACGGCGCAGGTTGTTTTGAGCAGAATCGGCCAAGTGGCCTAAAATTTCTTTTTTACTCCACTTGTGAGGCAACGGTTTGGCAGAAAAATCATGATCCTGGATCTGTTCGATCTTTTCAGTAAAAGTGATCACGATCTGTTGAAGTTCCAGTGCAACAGTTTTCAAGGTCTTTCAGCGCCAGTGCGCCTGGTTTGTAAAAATTGAAAATGATTTATTTCTTCTCTGCAGTTCTTTCAAGGTTGAAAAGCTCGTGCAGCATTTCGGTGAGCGATTCGGCATCGCCGCGTTTGCAGGCAGCCTTCAACTGAAGTACAGGGTATTTGAGAATTTTCTGCATCATGGAGCGGCTCATCTCTTCCAGTTTTTCAGCTTCTTCCGGTTTCGAATTCTTTAAGAAACGCGCCAGTTCTTCCTGACGAATTTTTTCCAGTGTGTTCTTTAATTTCTGGATGGTAGGAGACACCACCATTTCTTTTGACCAATCTTCGAACTCTCCGATTGTATCCCGGATAATGGCCTGTATGCGTGGAATAGAAGCTTTACGTTTTTCAACCGCCTCGTTTGTTTTCTCCTGAATGTCATCCAGGTTGTAAACAATGGCTCCGGGAATTTCTTCAATCGATGCTTCGATGCTTCGTGGCATGGAAAGGTCAATGAAGAATTTATGTGATAAAAAGGAAATGCCCTTTAAGATTTCGCGGGTGATCAACGGTTCATTGCCAGAAACAGAGCTGATCACAACATCTGCTTTGCGGATTTCCTCCTGTAGCTGTTCGATGCTGCCCGATTTAAAACCACACTTTTGAGCCAGCTTCTCAGCTTTGTCAAGCGTGCGATTTAAAATGGTAACGTGCTGAAATTTAGTGTTTACCAGGTTCAGGCATACATCCTGGCCAATTTCGCCAACACCTACCACCAATACTTTTGGTTCGCGTACGCTGGTTGTTAAGTCATCTGCCAGTTCTTTGGCAGCGTATGAGATAGAGGCGGCTCCATCGCGGAAGGAAGTTTCCTGAACTACGCGCTTATTCACAAAGAAAATGGTGTGCATCAGGCGGTGGAGGAACGGACCGGCCATGTTTTCGTCTGCACTCCATTGGTAGGCATTTTTAACCTGACCGGAGATCTGAAGGTCGCCAATCACCTGGGCATCCAGGCCGATCGCTACTTCAAAAAGGTGATTTACAGCTTGTAAACCGCTGATTGACGAGAAATGCTGCTCAAAACCAGTCTCAATATTTTTTACAAGGGCCAGCCCTTTGAATATCTCATTGGAAAAGTCCTTCTCCGACACATAATAAATTTCGGTACGATTGCAGGTAGAAACTACGAGCACGTCTGAAGTAGTCGTGTAATCGCGAATAAAATTCAACAACTGCTTCACGGCCGGTTCGGCAAGGGATACTTGCTCGCGAACCGCTACCGGAGCGGTTTTATAGGTCAGAACGAGTGCTTTAAAATTCTGTGTCATTTCAGGCTACAAAGGTAAAGTCTGAACGAAAATCAATCATGACAAATCTCAACGGATCTATAATTTAGAATCAGTATAAATAGTTCGGTAAAATCGCCCTTAGATCGGGCAGCTGAAGCATTTAAGTGGAGTGGCATCTCACCGTTTTATTTCCCTGTGAGGGCTGATTTCCATCGAGTAATTAGTTCGCTTTCCTTTTCAGAGACGGGTATCCCGAAAGATCGGTTGCCTGTTCGGTATCAAACAAAAATTTTAGACATGCTTGTCAGATGAGCACAATGCTTGAATTTGT
>NZ_DAIQRQ010000028.1:0-37624 GCF_036786105.1 Ohtaekwangia sp. | reverse complement strand
TATCAAACAAAAATTTTAGACATGCTTGTCAGATGAGCACAATGCTTGAATTTGTATGCTTGAATTTGTATGAAGGTTCCTTATCGAGACATTCACTGCCGCAGATTGGCGTATGCTTACAACATCCAGAATGCCGCAATAAGTATTGCTTATCAATCAGATCGTTTTCACCGGAAAAAATTAACTGTACAGCAGCATCGCGACTGGTGTTTTGCATGTGAGTTTTAAGTAGAGTGACTTGTTGTATCTCAGAAAAAGATGCATACTTGAAAATCATTGCCGTTGCTTAAAATATATAGTATATGATACACCGTTGGTTAAAAAATTTCTTTGGTTTCTCCCGTTCTCAGGTAAATGCATGCATAGTTTTATTGCCGCTGATGGCGATCATTATTTTTTCGGAGCCACTCTATCATCAATGGACTGTTCGCTATGGTATACATGTACCGCCCGAACAACAAAAGCTGGATAGCATGATCACGGAATGGCGACATGAACCAACCGAAAATTCTTCAGCCGTTATACCCGCGAAGCGAGCAACTTCGCTTTTCCCGTTTGATCCCAATATCATTGGTGAAGATAAATTCATGCTGCTGGGCTTTCATGAGAAAATTGCCCGCAGAATTATACATTATCGCGATAAAGGAGGGAGGTTTAGAATAAAATCTGACCTGATGAAAATGTATGGTATGGATTCATCGTTCTATAAGCGAATTTTCTCCTATATACAATTGCCTGATGCGGTTAGTAAACAGCCATACGTTGCAGAAAATAAAACACCTGAACGCGAACCTGGAAAAGCGTTATTAAAATTTGATTTGAACATGGCCGACACGGCACAGCTGAAAAAGATTTATGGTATAGGAGAGAAGCGTGCCCTGCGCATTGTAGCGTATCGTGAGAAGCTTGGTGGTTTTGTAACCATGGAACAATTGTATGAAGTATATACATTGGATTCGACAGTGGTAGAGAAGTTAGCGAAGGCATCGTTTATAGAGCAAACCTTCAATCCACAAAAAATCAACATCAACAACGCCAGTGAACAGGAGCTTGCCACTCATCCGTACCTAAGGAAGTTTGTCGCCAAAGCGATAGTTGCCTATCGATTTCAGCATGGAAAAATTAAAGATGTTGAGGATCTTGGAAAGATACAGACCCTTGACGCCAAAACGATTCAGAAAATCAAGCCATATTTTAATTTTGACTAACGGTTAAATGTTGCGCATTGGTAAAAGATTTTTACATATCTGATGTTCTTAATGTTTAACTTATGGTGGAGTCATCCATGTCAGCCAATACAAAATATATTCTTCAAACGTACCTGCGCAGACTGACCAACCTTTCCGGGAACAGCCGCTCGCTTCTGTTGCTCCGCCTGTCGGCTGAGCAGCTGATGGATGTGCATTCGCTTAGCTTTTTGAATAACGAGCGATCTTTCGAGATCATCAACGCCTTGATTGCAGGCCGCAACAAAAAACTTTGTCAGGTGCTCGACAGTCGCATGGAGGCAAACAATGAGGCCAGCAAAAAGCTGAAGAACCTGCAGCGCATCGATCGTTTTATATATGAAGAGCGCGGGTCAAACGATCTGCATGTAGGCTGGCCTTTTATACATGGCAAGTTTTCGGATGGAACGGCTGTGCGCTGCCCATTGCTGTATTTTCCGGTATCTATTGTACAGGCCGGACAGCATTGGATATTGGAGCCGCGTGAAGATGCCGGCATCACCTTTAACAAATCGTTTTTACTGGCGTATGCGCTTTACAATAAAGTAAAGTTAGACGAAACACTGTCGGACATATCGTTTGATGATTTTGATACCGATAGCACTGTCTTCCGCACGCAGCTATATCAGCTTATTAAAGACAAGATCGAGCTCAACTTCAATCCGGATAATTTTCGTGATGAACTGATACCTTTTCAGCCTTTCAAGAAAGATGAATTTAGCGAGACGCATAAGAACGGAGAGCTAAAGCTTTATCCGGAAGCTGTGCTGGGAATTTTTCCGCAGGCAGGCTCACAACTTGTGCCCGACTATCAATACCTGCTGGAGAATGATTTTATTCTCGATCTGGAAGATTTTTTTACAGGTAAATCCGCCCCTATAGCAGAAGCGCGCATCAGCGAAGAAAAAATATTTACTCCCTTTCTGCTGGATGCACATCAGGAGCGTGCTATCAAGGCGGTAAAAATGGGTAAATCGGTTGTGGTGCAAGGCCCGCCGGGCACCGGTAAATCTCAACTCATCTGTAACCTGCTGGCCGATGCAATGGCATCGGGTAAGAAAGCGTTGCTGGTTTGCCAGAAGCGTGCTGCGCTGGATGTAGTATATAACCGCCTGAAAGAAATAGACCTCGGAGATTTTCTCGGACTTATTCACGATTTCAGAAACGATCGTAAAGAGATCTTCGCAAAGATAGCGCGACAGATTGAAGGTATAGATGCTTTCAAAACGCGAAATCGCAGCGTTGATGTTATCCAGACCGAGCGCAGGTTCTTTCAGATGGCGCGAAGAATTGATGCCATTACCGAAGAATTGGAAGAATTTAGAAATGCATTGTTCAGTGAACAGGAGTGTGGCCTGGCGGTAAAAGAATTATACCTGACATCCGATCCGTATGCGCCTTCCATCAATATAAAGCAGGAGTATCATTACTTTTCATTTTCCGAGATTGACGAATTTACGCGTACGTTGAAAATGTATACCAACTATGCGGCATGGTTTGAGGGTGATGATTATTTGTGGCGTGATCGCAGGTCGTTTGCAGACTTTCATCATGCCGATGAAAAGGAGATCGAAAAAACGATACGCGATCTGGTGCATTATCAAAAGCATGTGGCTTCTGAAATATACCAGCTTACGGGTGCCACGCTGAACCTGGAAGATGCCGAATCATTCTTCTTTCGTGAAGATGATATACTGGGCATGATCAGTGTGCTGAAAGACGAGCAAACCTACCAGTATTTTCAGCGCATGATGCTGGAGACGGATGATGAAACAAGTCTGTTGTGGCTGGCCAACATGGAGCGTGTGGTATTAAACTGCTTTCAGGAAGACGGACCTGAAACTACTATACTGAGCGACCAGCTGGGCAAAGTACAGGAAGCATTGCAACAACGTGTGGATGCAAGAAGTAATTTGATTCGCATGGCACGGTGGGAATTTTTTTCTGAGAATAAATTTCTGGTGAAGCGCGTACTCGTTGCCAACGGGCTTGCTTATAACAAGATTGGCCTGAATGTATTGGAGCAACGCATCGACAGCCGGTTGAATCTGGAACATCATCTCACCGCCCTGCGGCAGAAAGTATGGTTGCAGGAAGTGCCGGGCGACTATAGCTCCGACAATCTGAAAAAGTGGTTCAGGCGAAAGAAGTTTGCAGTTCGCGCCAAATTGATTTTCAATTCGCTTCGCGAAGTGTGCGATGCTGTCAATGTGCAGCAACTTGCGCGTCAGGAATTTATAGGGCTGATGCATCAGTTGATACAGGTTGTGCGTGAAATACCGGCAAAGAAGGCAGCGTGGTTAAATCATTTATCTCCCTATCAATACCGGCAACTGGTAGTTGATCCATCGCTCGAAACAGAATTCATTAAAGTACTGAAGCGTGACTTCGACAATCTCTGCGCCTTCGATAAGCTGAAGAGCGGATTGAAGTTCTATGAAAAAGAAGTGATTGTAAAACTGAACGATCACTTGAAAGAATGGGATGCAGCTGCGATGGAGTCGCTGTTCCAAAACAGTGTGCGCCTGGCGTGGATTGATCACATTGAAACAAAATATCCTGTGCTTCGCTCGGTTTCATCCATGAAAATGGATTCGCTTGAAGCAGAATTACAGCAAGCCGTTGCCGAGAAGCAAAAGCTGAGCGAAGAGATATTGCTGGTACGTGCGCGTGAGCATGTATACGAAGGCATAGAATATAACCGGTTGAATAACCGCGTAACCTATCGTGATTTGCTGCACCAGGTAACGAAGAAGAAAAAGATCTGGCCGGTAAGAAAAGTAATCACCGAGTTTCAGGAAGAGTTATTCCGACTCGTTCCGTGCTGGATGGCTTCGCCTGAGTCGGTATCGGCTATATTTCCCATGATGGAGTTGTTTGATATTGTAATCTTCGATGAAGCTTCACAGTGTTTTGCAGAACGCGGCATACCATCTATGTATCGAGGTAAGCAAGTGGTTGTGGCGGGAGATATCAAGCAACTTCGTCCAAATGAAATGTACCAGGTGCGCTGGGAAGATGACCAGGAAAATCCCGATCTCGAAGTAGACTCAGTGCTGGAGTTGGTAGAGCGCTATGTTTCAACAGTACATTTACAAGGACATTACCGGAGCCGCTCACTGGAGTTGATCGATTTCTCGAATCGTCATTTCTATGAGGGAAGACTTCAATTGCTGCCCGATCGAAATACACTCAATAAAAATCAACCGGCCATTGAATACAAAAAAGTAGATGGCATGTGGGAAGGGCAAACCAATATAGTAGAGGCGGAAGCGGTAGTAACAGCAGTAATGAATTTGCTGCGCGATTATCCTAACAAAGAAATTGGTGTAGTTACCTTCAATGCACCGCAGCAATTGCTGATTCTGGATTTGCTGGAAGCAGAAGCTATACGTGCACAGATAGCTTTGCCGGCAACACTATTTGTAAAGAACATCGAGAATGTTCAGGGTGATGAAAAAGACTTTATCATTTTCTCCATCGGCTATGCGCCCGATAAGAATGGCAAGATCATGATGCAGTTTGGTAGCCTGAACACAACAGGTGGCGAAAACCGGTTGAACGTTGCCATAACCCGTGCGCGCGAAAGAGTTATTCTGGTGAGCAGTATTTGGCCGGAGCAATTGAAAACCGAGGAGGTAAAAAATGACGGTCCACGTTTACTGAAACAGTATCTGGCATTTGCACGCGAAGTGGATCAGCGAAGGTTTACGCCTCAAACTGTGAATCGTGATAACGAGCGGGCTACATGGCATTTGAAGAAGTCGCTGCAACGCTGGAGCGCCAGCCGCTTGCAGGGTTTTACATTTGAAACGAACGAACTGCCTTTCACCGACATTACAGTGAAAAAGCAGGATCAATACGTAGGTGTCCTGCTAACAGACGATACGCGTTATTATCAAAGCGAGTCCGTCAAAGAAGCGCATGCGTATACACCGGCTCTCCTGGCGCAGAAAAACTGGCATTACAGGGTGGTTCACAGTCGTAACTTCTGGCGCGATCGCGAAAAAGTAGAACACGAACTGATTCTCTTTGCAGGAACTGCAAATAGCTAATCTCAGCTTACAGATGTAAAAGTTTTTAAATGCTGCGGCATAATATGGTTTCCTGAGGAATATTCCCGAATCCATTAACTTGCCACTCAAATTATAGTTTGCGATCATGTGCGGCATAACCGGAATTTTTGCTTTCAACCTGGTAGGTAAGTTTAACAAGATACAAACCATGAATGCTACCCTGGCGCTGCAAAAGCGCGGGCCCGATTATCAGGATGTATATGTAGACGAATGGGTGGGGCTTGGGCATCGCCGGTTATCCATCATCGATACAACATCGGTAGCGCATCAGCCGATGTGGGATGAAAGCAAACGCTATTGCATCGTTTTTAATGGTGAGATATTCAACTACCAGGAACTCAGGCAAACATTGGAGCAAAAAGGGCATTCTTTCTTTTCGCATTCTGATACGGAAGTATTGTTAAGACTATATATGGAGGAGAAAGAGCATTGCCTTAACAAGCTCAATGGATTCTTCTCCTTTTGTGTATACGACAAAGCCGACCAAACTTTTTTTCTTGCACGCGATCGCTACGGCATTAAACCCTTGCTTTACCTTTTTGATGAGCATAAGTTCTTGTTCGCTTCCGAGATGAAGTCGATCGTAGAGTATGGTATCGAAAAGAATATCGACTACAATTCGCTATACATATACCTTCAACTGAATTACATACCTGCACCAGACTCCATTTTTCAAGATGTCAAGAAGCTGATGCCGGGGCACTACATGAAAGTGTCGCACCAGCATATAGATATTCAACCGTACTATACTATACCGTATGACGCTTCAGCTGCAGAGAATAATCCGATCACATATCAGGATGCGCAAAAGAAGCTTCGCGATTTGTTAGAAGCATCTGTACAACGCAGGCTTGTAGCCGATGTGCCGCTGGGAGCATTTTTAAGTGGAGGTATCGATTCGTCAGTTGTTACTGCGCTGGCAAGTAAACATAAACCTGATCTGCATACATTCTCAATCGGGTTTCGCGATGAAAAATTCTTTGACGAAACCGAGTATGCACGCCTGGTAGCAAAACAGTTCAATACAGAGCATACCGTATTTTCGCTTACAAATCACGATTTATATACACACGTACATTCCGTGCTCGATTACCTCGATGAGCCTTTCGCAGATTCCTCAGCATTGGCAGTATATATATTAAGTAAAGAAACGAGAAAGCATGCAACGGTGGCACTGTCTGGTGATGGTGCCGATGAGCTGCTGGCTGGCTATAATAAACATGCGGCTTTTCATCGCATCATTCAAAAAGGGTGGAAGGAGGAGGCTGTCAGTGCACTTGATCCGCTTTGGCGAGCGTTGCCCAAATCGCGGAATAGTCCTATAGCCAATAAGGCGAGACAATTCGCACGATTCAGTGAGGGTATGCGCTTATCAGCCAAAGACCGGTATTGGCGCTGGGCATCTTTTGCAGACAAAGACGAAGCGCTGAAAATGTTTCATCCTGATTTGCGCACCAGTAAGTGGCTGAATGATTTTGTGCCGAGAAGAAAAAGCATACTCAGTTCGATACCTGATAAAGAGTCGATCAATGATATATTATTGACCGACACGCAGCTTGTACTGCCGAATGATATGCTCACAAAGGTTGACATGATGAGCATGGCAAATGGATTGGAAGTTCGTGTTCCCTTCCTGGATTATGAAGTGGTGAATTTCATTTTCAGTTTGCCTGGCGATTTCAAAATCAATCGCAGCCTCAGAAAAAGAGTCTTGCAGGATGCCTTTCGCGATGTGTTGCCCGAGAAATTGTATAACCGCCCGAAGAAAGGCTTTGAGGTTCCGTTGTTGAAGTGGTTTAGAAATGAAATGAAGTCTTTAATCACAGAAGACCTGCTATCCGAAAAATTTATTCACGACCAGGGTCTCTTTTCGTACTCTGAAATCGAAAAGCTTAAACAACAGCTCTTCTCTTCAAATCCGGGTGATGTACATGCCAGAATCTGGGGACTGATTGTATTTCAATGGTGGTGGAAGAAAAATATGGGGTAATTTGAAAGACAGAAATAACGCTGAATCTTAAAAATTTATTAATCTTTACCAATATGTTGTCAAAATTTAACCCATGCTAAAACGATTTCTGCTATTTTTATTAAAAAGTGGTTCTTTTTTAATCCAATAGATTCAAAATTTACACAATCCGCCATTTTTGGTGTAAAATATTCAATTCATTCAAAAATCTGCCAGTTCACGCCAAGTTTAACGGACAGGCGTCTGGTTGTTTAGTGAGGTCAGATGGAAACATCTGGCCTTTACTTTTCATAAGCCTGCCATTTTAGGTCAATCGGTATTTCAATTGAAAAACCTGAAGCAATCCAGAATTTTTTTAATGCTATATGATTTCTCTCGCTATATCATTCTGTAGAACCTCAATCTTTTGAAATATTATAATTATTATCGTTATCGGTTAAAATTTGACCCTACTTACAACGATTTCTGTAATTTTTTTTGAAAAGTGGTTTGATTTTTACCCTATTGTTAAAAAATTTATACCGTTAAATGACGCTGGACGTCTTACCTAAACCTAAAAAACTAAACAACTATGAAAAAGTCCGTTATTTTTCTTGTCTTGCTCATTGCAGTGAGCATTCTGGCGGTGTTCAAGCCAGCTATCCCAAGCACAATTGTTACTGAAGGTATCAACTCAGGCGACACGGCATGGATGCTGGCGGCTACCGCGCTGGTACTACTCATGACTCCGGGTCTCGCTTATTTCTACGGAGGTATGATCGATACCAAGAACATTATCTCTACCATGTTGCAAAGCTTTATTGCCATGGGAGTTATCAGCGTGCTGTGGATCCTGGTTGGATTCAGCCTGGCATTTGGTGAGGATGTAGGCGGGTTGGGTTTCATCGGTAATCCTTCTTCCTTCTTCATGTTCGAGAATGTTTTGGATGGTAAGCCCTGGTCATTAGCACCAACCATTCCATTGGTTCTGTTCGCATTCTTCCAACTGAAATTTGCCATCATCACTCCGGCATTGATCACAGGTACATTTGCAGAACGCATTCGCTTCAAGTCTTACATTTTGTTCCTCGTCCTTTTTTCATTATTGATTTATGCACCGCTCGCACATTGGACATGGCACCCTGAAGGCTTCCTGTTCAAATGGGGTGTATTGGATTTTGCCGGTGGAACCGTAGTACACATGTCAGCTGGTTTTGCAGCGCTTGCAGCATCTATATACCTGAGAAATAAAGGCGAAGAGAAATCACATATATCTCCTGCAAACATTCCATTCGTATTGCTGGGTACTGGTTTGCTTTGGTTCGGTTGGTTCGGTTTCAACGCAGGTAGCGCATTAGCTGCTGGTCCTTTGGCTGCATCGGCATTCGCTACAACCAATACTGCATCTGCGGCTGCAGGTCTTGCATGGATTCTTTTTGATGCCGTAAGAGGTAAAAAGCCTTCTGCGCTTGGTTTCTGTATAGGAGCGGTTGTAGGCTTGGTTGCCATTACACCTGCTGCAGGTTTTGTAACCATTCCATCCAGCTTGTTCATCGGAACATTCGCTGCCATAATCAGTAACGTTGTGGTATCATGGAAATCCAAGACTTCACTTGAAGATACGCTGGATGTATTCCCATGCCACGGTGTAGGTGGGGCTGTTGGTATGATTATGACCGCTCTGTTGGCTCATACGGCAGTGAACAGCGCTAACACAACTGGTAACGGTCTGTTCTTTGGCGAAACCACATTGTTCATCGCTCACCTCAAAGCTTTAGTAGTGGTAGTAGCATATACATTCATCGGTTCAATGATCCTTCTGAAAGTTACCGATCTGATATTCGGATTGAACGTAACACCAGAAGAAAAGAAAGTTGGTTCAGACTACAGCCAACACGGAGAAAACCTATACCCCATGGACTTCAGCTCACTGAAAGAAAAAGTGATTTAATAGAAGGCCGGGAAACCGGCCCTTCTTAAAAACTCATTAACCAATTTTAGACTAACCAAACCTTAAATACCTAAACCTATGAAAATGTACTTTGGAAGATATTGGGAATGTTCTTAGAAATTACCCACACTACCCTGAGAACTGTTAATTGCTGTAGCGCTGTTTAGAGATATATAGCATATACCAACGTGCTAACAGAGTGTCTTTAGAAGACGGGGCGGTTCTCAACAAACTCAAATAATTTTATCAAGGCATCCTCGGGAGGTGTGAGAGACCTCCCAAGGGACTGCTCTGACTTCATGTACAATAAACACATTGCAAAAGTATGAATTCAAAAAAGATATATACTATACTTTCTTTAATCCTTGTTTCAGCTTCGTTTGCCACCACTACCTATGGTCAAACTGATTCCACAAAAACATTCACGTTATCAGGATCTATTGACACGTATTTTCATAGCTCCTTCGGGAGGACAAACTATTACATGGGGGATTCACATTCAACATCAACTTCATTTGCCGACCTGAAAGGATTTGCACTAGGTATGGTTAACTTGGTTGCTTCGTATCAAGGCGAGAGGGCAGGCTTTGTGGGAGATGTAGTATTTGGCCCAAGAGGTAAAGCTGCAGTTTTCGGAACGGCCAGCGGCCAGGCTATCGTTAACCAGATGTATGCTTACTATAAATTAACAGATGCGGTTACATTGAACTTAGGACAGTTCAATACCTTCGTTGGATACGAAGTTATCTCACCTGCTGTAAATTTCCATTACTCAACTTCATACTTGTTCTCATGGGGGCCTTTCAATCATACGGGCTTGCGTGCTGACTTTGATCTGGGAAATGGTTTTGTAGGGAAGCTCGCTGTTATGAACCCTACAGATATAGTTGAATTCAATCCCGTGAATACATATACATATGGTTTGCAAGTTGGTAAGACTGGTGATAAAGGTGGTATATGGTTGAATTTTTTATACGGGGATCAGGATGGTACGCTTGATAAAAAAGGTCCTTATCAGAACGGTAGTGGCGACTTTTTGACTTCACGCGGAACTTTGTTCCAAGGCGATATTACAGCCAGCGTTAATCTGAGTGATGCATTTTCATTAGGATTGAACACTTCATTTCAAACAATCGGTGCAGGAGAGCACTTTACAGCACCCGGTAAAATTGAAAAGATTGATGCTGACGCCAGCACATTCTTTGGTGTAGCACTGTATCCTAAACTGACTTTATCAGAAACTTTTGCGCTTGGTTTGCGCGCTGAGTACTTCAAGACTACAAACTTCCATTTCCCTTCTCAGATCTTTGGTCTTGACGGTAACGGGGATGGCGATGTAGTAGAGTTTACATTATCTGGTAACTATAAAGTTGGAGGCCTGACATTTATACCTGAGATACGTGTTGACAAAACATCTGAAAACTCTTTCAACGATAAAGACGGAAAAGCAAAAGATTTGTTAGCTACTTTAAACATGGCAGCTGTCTATAAATTCTAAAGTATATATCCGGGTGATTTCCCCCTGAATCACCCGGATTAAAAACAACTATAACAACAGACACAATTTTTAAACTTTAATAATTACAGTTAAACTTTAACAACAACGCCCTATGTCAAAAACTAAATTAGAGTACATCTGGCTAGATGGTTATGTACCAACGCAAAGCCTACGCAGCAAGACTAAGATCGTAAGGAATTTCGATGGCAAATTGGAAAGCTGTCCTGTATGGTGTTTTGACGGAAGCTCTACCGAACAAGCTCCGGGTGGTTCGTCAGATTGCTTACTGAAGCCAGTAGCTATATTTCCCGATCCTGCGCGTAAGAACGCTTACTTGGTAATGAACGAAGTACTAAGCCCGGATGGAACGCCGCACCCTTCAAACGGTCGTGCACTGATTGATGATGATGACAATGATTTCTGGTTCGGATTTGAGCAGGAATACTTCCTGTGGAATCCTGAAACCAACAAACCTCTTGGTTTCCCTTCAAGCGGATACCCAGCTCCTCAAGGTCCATACTATTGTTCTGTAGGTGCAAAGAATGCATTTGGCCGTGAGCTCGTAGAAGAGCATCTCGATTACTGCATTGATGCAGGCATCAATGTAGAAGGTATAAATTCAGAAGTAGCTACAGGCCAGTGGGAGTTTCAAATATTTGCAAAAGGTGCTAAAGCAGCAGGCGACCAGGTGTGGGTAGCACGCTATCTTCTTGAGAGAACTGCAGAGAAATATGGCATAGCTATTAACTGGCATTGCAAGCCGCTCGGTGCTACAGACTGGAACGGTTCTGGTATGCACGCTAACTTCTCTAACTCATTGTTGAGAGAAGCTGGCTCAAAAGAAGTATACGATAGAGTATGTCAGTCATTCGCACCCGTAGTAAAAGAACACATCGCTGTATACGGTGCTGATAACCACCTGCGCCTCACCGGTAAACACGAAACACAATCTATCGATAAGTTTTCGTATGGTGTGTCAGATCGTGGTGCTTCTATTCGCATCCCTATCGCAACAGTTGAAAACGGCTGGAAGGGCTGGTTGGAAGACAGAAGACCAAACTCTGCCGCTGATCCATATAAAGTGGCAGCACGCATTATTAAGACAGTAAAGACCGTTCCGGAGTACGCTACTTCGAACGGACACTAAAAATACCCTTTTCTTTCAGGGCGTCTGGTTGTAGTTGAAGTCGGGCAGAAATGCCCGGCTTCTTTTTTAAACATTCTTTTGCGCTGACAGAAAAACGAAAGTCATCGTCACACAGCTCCCAAAGAGAGCTGTAACGATGACTTTTATATTTTGTATTTATCCCTATAAAGGCTTTATAGCTATATTTTTAAACCACACCTCATGGCTATGATCCTGCAAGTCGATAGAGCCTTTCTTTGTTAAACCATAGCCCGGAAAATCTTTCCACTTACTTACCTTTCTGCGCTTGTTCCAGTCAGCTGAGCCAAGTTCATACTCTACAACTTTTATTCCGTTAAGCCAGTGCTCAACGTGATTTCCATTCACAACAAGTTTGCTCTCATTCCATTCTCCCACAGGCTTGGCAGCCTTCGCGGATGCTACATGCATATCGTAGTTGGCGCCTGTTAACTGAACATCTTTCAAATCGCCCGGGTATCCTTCGTCATCAATGATTTGATATTCGGGACCGGAAGCATACGGTTCATCAAACTCTTCACTCACACGAAACATAACACCGCTGTTTCCCTGAACAGAAATTTTCCAATCGAATATTAATTCAAAGTTTTCGTATTGTCCATCCGTTGTGAGATCAGAGCGATGATTGGTTCCATTTTCAATGAATGGTTTACAGTGCAGCGTTCCATCACTTATTTCCCAACTGTTATTTTCTTTGTTCTTGAAGAAGTGCCATCCCGTGGTGGTCTTTCCGTCAAACAGCGCCACCCAGCCTTCTGCTTTTTGCTGCTCCGATAAAAAGCCGGGAGCAACTGTGTCTTTTGATACTGTAGTTGATGTGGAATCGGCTGCAGGTGGTGTGGTTTCTTTCCTGGGCTGGCAGGCCACAAACCAAAGCATGAGGATACTAATGATAAATGCACGTAATTTCATGATTGCAGTTTTTAGTTTAATCGAATTTAACGAAAAACAAAAAACTATCGGGCCCTGATTATATAGACGGAGTGTTGTAACGAAATTTACTCCAGGCTTCTGAATATCCACACCTTCATAAACATACCAGCACCTACTGTTTTCTTATCGCGATGGTCTGAGATTTGAGTTATTGAGAATATCTTAAAATCTCGTACGGATACGTTCCTGCCATGAAGTTTTATACCGGTCTTTTCTGCTTTTTCATCCACAGCATGCTGGTGGCGAAGCTGGCCTGGATTGGTGAAATAAGCGATCACCAGAAAGATAGCAATTAACAGAAGCCTGGTAATGAGTTTGAATATTTTGAAAAGTATATATAGAACTACAATAACCGCAGCAATAACAAGAATGGTGATAATCGTATTCATAGTCATAGCATGAAAGGTAAATAAAAAAGTCTCGTTAACTAAACGAGACTTTGATAGACCGTGTATGATTCTTTTAAAATATCTTTCCCGGATTCAGAATACCGTTCGGATCAAATGCTTTTTTTATACCTCGCATCACTGCAAGGTTTGCTTCTCGCATTGCAATCGGCATATAGGGCTTCTTGGCTATACCAATGCCGTGTTCTCCGGAGAGTGTGCCTCCGAGGCTAACCGTAAGCTTGAATATTTCACCAATACCATCTACTACTTTGGTATTCCAGTCTTCATCACTGATCTGTTCTTTCATCACATTTACGTGAAGGTTACCATCTCCCAGGTGACCGTAGCATACTGAGTTGAACCCGAATTTCTTTCCGATCTCTTTTATACCTACAATAAGTTTTGGAAGATTAGCGCGTGGCACTACTACATCTTCTGATTTGGTGAGCGAATATGCATTTACAGCAGGAGATATATTCTTGCGTATCTTCCAGAGCTCTTCTTTTTGTGCAGCCGTATCGGCAAACAGAATTTCTCCTACCTGAAATTGCTCTACTACGGTCATTACACGTTCTGCATCGCGCATCAATACTTCATCATCATTACCATCGAGCTCGCAGAGCAAGTAGGCATCCATATTCTCAGGAAACTGCGTAGTAACTTTAGCAGCATATATCTTCTCACAATAGTCGATCGTCTTCATTGCTGCCTCGCGCTCGAAGAACTCCATACCCGAAGGTTGTACCCCTGCTCTGAATATTTCAGCAATAGCTTTACAGGCTTCTGCATTGGTAACAAACGGCATGAGCAATGTAACAGACTTTTGCGGGAAGCCGCGTAGTTTGAACACGATTTTAGTAATTATACCCAATGTGCCTTCGCTGCCGCACATAAGCTGCGTAAGATTATACCCGGTAGAATTTTTCAGCACATTTGCACCCGTCCATATAATATCACCGGTAGGGAGTACTACTTCCAGGTTAAGTACATAATCGCGGGTAACGCCATATTTTACTGCCTTCGGACCACCGCTGTTTTCAGATACGTTGCCTCCGATAAAACAGGTTCCACGGCTTGCCGGATCAGGCGGATAGAATAGTCCTTTTTCTTTTACGGCATTTTGAAACACTTCAGTAATCACGCCCGGCTCAACGGTTGCCTGCAGGTTGAGTTCATCGATTTCAATGATCTTGTTAAAGCGCTCCATGGAAATAACCACGCCTTTGTTGATAGGCAATGCGCCTCCGCTCAAGCCTGTTCCGCCACCGCGGGGAGTAACGGGTATAACATGCTGATTACAGAGTTTCATAATGCGGCTTATCTCCTCTGCAGTACCTGGCTTTAGCACTACATCCGGTAAAAAGGAGTAGTCTTCCGTTTCATCATGCGAGTAGTTATAGCGTTTTTCAGGGTCAACAACTACGTTTTGCTCGCCAACAATGGCCTCAAATTCGCTAATGATGTCGGTGGATACTTCTGCAAATGCCATGAATCAGTATATTTGTTTACTTTTTAAACTAGCTATGGAGCCATTTTTTCATTCCAAAATTAATCAAAAGCTTCTTCTTCCAATTGCAGTAGTAGCAACACTTTTTCTAATGTCTTGTGCATCACACAAACAAGTGAGTGTTAGGGACGAACGCGTTGAGAAGGTAGTAAGCACTGCCAGAACGTTTATTGGTACTCCGTATAAGTATGGAGGTACGACACGTGCAGGTATGGATTGCTCCGGATTACTCATCAATTCTTTTCGTGCCATCGAAGTATCACTTCCGCGAAGCTCGGAAGATCAGAGTAAAATAGGCAAGGAAGTAAAGATGGATGAGATTGAACCCGGTGATCTGGTGTTTTTCGCTACCGGTAAGAAAAAGAAAAAAGTAACGCACGTTGGCCTGGTAACAGATGTAAAATCGAAAGACAATATCAAATTTATCCATGCATCGTCTTCGTTGGGAGTAGTCGAAACAAATATCTTCGCAGAGTATTATCAGAAGCGTTTTAGGGGAGCTAGAAGAATCATTGACTGATTGTCAAAACTTAAACGTTTTTGATTACGGGCCGCTTCATGCTATACCGGCTATACTTGTAACTAATAAAGACTTCTATACAACCTAAACGTAAATATTATGGATAAAAAGAGCAGGCAATTTCTGTACGAATATCTGAACAACGCGTCACCTACCGGGTTTGAATCTTCCGGCCAGCAAATATGGTTGAACTATATAAAGCCTTACATCAATGACTATATGGTTGATGTATATGGAACAGCCGTTGGTATTTTGAATCCAAAGGCAACTTATAAAGTGGTAATTGAAGCCCATGCCGATGAGATCTCCTGGTTTGTGAATTATATTACCGATGATGGTTATATATATGTGCGCAGAAATGGTGGTTCCGATCATCAGATTGCTCCGTCCAAGCGTGTTAATATTCATACTGAGAAAGGAATTGTAAAAGGTGTGTTTGGATGGCCTGCCATACACGTGCGTGACGCAGCAAAAGAAGAAGCTCCTTCATTGAAGAATATATTTATAGACATCGGTGCTGCAAGCAAAAAAGAAGTTGAAGACCTCGGTGTTCATGTTGGCTGTGTAATCACGTTTGAAGATGAACTGATGGAACTCAATAAGAATTGGATCGTTGGACGCGCACTCGACAACCGCATGGGCGGCTATATGATAGCCGAAGTAACCCGCAGGCTGTATGAAAACAAAAAGAAGCTGCCCTTTGGCCTTTACGTGGTTAATGCCGTTCAGGAAGAAATCGGGTTGCGCGGGGCCGAGATGATTTCCCGCCGGTTGAAGCCGGATTTAGCTATTTGCACAGACGTAACCCACGATACTCAATCTCCCATGTACAATAAGAAGGAGAGTGGTAACCTAAAAGCAGGTAGCGGTCCGGTGGTTTGTTACGGACCAGCTGTCCAAAATAACGTGCTGAAAATGGTGATTGAAACTGCCCAGAAGCGAAAGATCCCCTTTCAGCGGCAGGCTGTTTCCCGTTCAACAGGTACAGATACGGATTCTTTTGCATATTCTGCTGAAGGAGTGGCATCTGCGCTTATTTCATTACCACTTAAGTACATGCATACAACAGTGGAAATGGTTCACAAAGATGATGTCGAAAACGTTATCAATCTGATTTATGAGTTTCTACTTCAATTGAAAGCAGGGCATGATTTCCGATATATTAAGTAATCATAGGGAGAAATATTACATCGATAAGGTTAACCCATTTATGGTTACTACACTATTAATGACCTGCTCTACATTTGTATCATCAAACAACAACAACCTATCTAGTTTTTATGAAGAAATATAAAATCCTTGCACTGGCAGTCTTCCTGATAAGCGGGACTGTTTTTGCGCAAGAGAGACCCATGCACGAGGTGTATTCCATGATGGTATTCAACTTCACCCGTTATGTGCAGTGGCCCGACCAAGCAACCGGTGGAGAGTTTGTGATCGGTGTTATTGGCAACAACGATGTTTACAAAACGCTGACAGAGTGGTATGGCGGAAAACCCAGAGGTTCAAAAACCTACGTGATTAAGAAATTTAACTCTGCTGCTGAAATAGCAGATTGCCACGTACTTTATATCGACAAATCCAAGAGCGGTGAATTTGAAACTGCCAACAACAAAGTAAAAGGCAAAGGTACCCTGGTGATCACCGATAAGAACGGACTCGGTGAAAAAGGAAGTGGCATCAACTTCAAAACAGTTGATAGCAAACTTAAATTTGAATTGAACCAAAAAGCCATTGAGGCCTCAAATCTGAAGGTTTCAGGTTCACTTTCCTCAATGGCAATACTGATTTAATGGGTTGTTTGGAAAGCCTCGGAGGTTACACTTCGGGGTTTTTTCCCAATTAATTCATAGATTAGTATTAAGAGCCCTAAATAACTTAATCTATGAGAACCTCTATTTTTTTGATCCTCTCAATTTTTTCGATCGGAACCGGAATTGCCCAAGAGCGGCCCCCCCATGAAATCCACGCTGCAATGCTGTACAACTTTATCAAGTATGTACAATGGCCTAACGAAGGCGAAGCAGGTGAATTTATTGTAGGTGTAATTGGAGATGACAACGTCTTTAACACACTGAAACAGTGGTACGATGGCAAGCCGAAAGGAAGTAAGAAGTATGTGATAAAGAAGTTAGCCTCTCCCGCCGAAACATCCGACTGCCAAGTAGTTTACGTTGGCAAATCCAAGAACAGAGATTTTGATAGCATTAAAAGCAGCACGGCTGGCAAGTCAATCCTCACCATTACCGATGGTAACGGGCTGGGGCAAAAAGGCAGTTGCATCAATTTTAAAGTAGTAGACGGAAAACTAAAATTTGAGCTTAACCAGGCCACGGTAAATGCTTCAAACCTCAAGATATCCAGCCAGCTAAGCAGTATGGCGATCTTGATATAAAGTACACGGGCCTTTGCCTGCCGTGGGAAGGAAGAATGAAATGTAGAGAAGGATTATTCAGAGAACTGATCGAGAACTCTGAAATATTTTTATAGTCACTGATCAAAAGTTCAGAATCCGATATGCTTCATCCGCAGTAACAAAAGCGCTGGGTGTTGAAATAATGACGCTGGTAGGTAAGGACATCCTGAAATTTATAGACCGGGATAAACTACAGCATTTGTATCGACAGCCTTGAAAAAGGAATGGAGCATATCGTTGATGAATTTGTATTTACCCACCGCGACCAACAGGAAGTATACTTTGATGTGAACGTATCCAAGCTATTGGATCGTCATGAAGTGCAGGGGCTTATATTAAAGCTCTATAATATTACACCCCAAAAATTACGGGAGCAGGAATTGATCCGTTCCAATCAGCAACTCGATCGGGTTATTTATAAAACAACGCATGATCTCAAAGCCCCGCTCATGTCGGCATTGGGATTGGTAAAATAGCAGAGCAGGCTTCTTACGAAGAATTGGTGCAATACCTTAGTATGATCAGGAAGAGCCTTCTGCGATTGGATTCATTTATAGAAGGAATGAACAATTTTTACCGTAACGATAAGTTGGCAATTCAACGTGATAAAATTGACCTGACCAAGCTGCTGACAGAAGAACTCGACTATTTGAAGAACCTCTATACCGGAAGAGATATAGCCATTTTCATGGCATATAGAGGGGCATGTTGAACTGCTTTCAGATCGCGTAAGGGTACAGACTATCGTTACAAATATTCTTTCCAACGCTATAAAGTACATGGACTTGCAAAAGCAAAATCCATTCATCAAAATTGCAACACAGATCACAGAAGAAGTTTGTGATATACGTGTAGAAGATAACGGTACTGGAATCTCGCCTGCATATCAGGAGAAAATATTTGATCTGTTCTTTCGCGCATCGGATCAGGCACAGGGCACTGGCCACGGCCTGTTTATTGTAAAGGACACGATCGACTGGCTGAAAGGAGTATAAACGTTCAGTCGAAACTCGGAGAGGGCACTACATTTACCATCCGTATTCCCAGCCAGCTACATCAGTCAATAGAAATAGAATATAGAATAAAGGTCTTACGCACGGAACCGCAGAGTTTTTATAGAGAGGGTCTTTTCTTTGTGAGTTCTGTGCGTTTTTACAAGATATAGGAGAAGCAGGAAGTGCTTTTAAGTCATTTAAGGTTTACGCACGGGGTCGCAGAGTTTTTATAGAGAGGGTCTTTTCTCTGCGCACTCTGTGCGTTCTTGTTTCCTGCAATCGCAAATGGTATATTTCGCCTGCTTACCATTTATATACCTAAATTATATACATTTCCATACACCATTTACTTCGCATTCCCGCATGGTAACAGCTAAGTAGAAATACGGATGCCTTTCTCGGTGGCATAACCACATTTCCATGCGTATAAACAGGATTGTCTGGCATACCTAATATGTGCTAAGTTTGATACCGTAATCAGAGCATAAGCTCACGCTTAAAAACATAGATTTCAAACGTTAATCAATAAACAAGATGATACAGGGAAGATTTAAAGCCAGACTGATTCTGATAATGGAGGATCCTAAAAACCGCGATGGTCTCGCATATGCTATAGAGTCTAACAATCGTTGCTCACTCATTACTACCTATAGCAATTGCGAAGAGGCAATCAAGGAATTGAACAAAACTTCTCCGGATCTTATAGTAATGGATCTTGTTTTCTCAGGTATAGAAGGGATTGAAGCAATAAAGAGCATTCGTGAAAAACGTCCGCAAACTGAATTCCTCGTGGTTACAGGAGAACGTCAGCGTGAGCTTTTCCTGTCGACCATTGCTGCCGGTGTTACCGGATATGTACTTCAGGAGTCTGGCCTTTCTCATTTTCTAACAGCATTGGATAAAATATTGGATGGCGGTGCTTACCTGAGTCCTGTATTTACCCGCACGCTGTTGGAAACGTTCTGGGTAAACCCGGTATCGCCTTTATCAGATCGAGAAACCGAAGTGTTGAAATTGGTTACTGAAGGAAAAAGCTATACTCAAATAGCTACCCAGCTTCAAATTTCTCAAGAGACTTCCAAAACGCACATCAAAAATATATACCGCAAACTTAAGGTGGGTAGCAAATCGGAGGTGGTGAAGAAAGCTATCAATGATAAGCTTGTTTCTATTATATAGTGTATAATCCATTGGTACAGGTTACTCAAATGAAGTGGCCTGGCTGGTGCATTCATTGGATAGGGTTTGATAACAGGGGCCGCGATTCGTACGCGGCCCTTTCTTTTTATATAGATGTTTTTATGTCTATTCTATACTGGGGGATATCTGTAAACCTGAATAGTGTGTGGTAATACCGTGTAAAAATATAGATAGACTTGTTTTTTGTTCTCTAAATTAGGTATAGTATATCAATTAAAATTACAGATGTTGGGTGATTTTATGGCAGTTGTATCTTCTCCATATTTAGCACCATAAACCTAAACACTAAAGCATGAAGAAGTATTTACTGCTTATGCTTGTCCTGCTATGGGCAAGTTTTGAAAGTATGGGCCAGGGAAGAACGATCTCTGGAAAAGTGACTTCTGCAGATGATGGCTCATCACTGCCAGGAGTAAATGTAATCGTTAAGGGAACAACAGAGGGTACAGTTACCGATGCCAATGGACGATATTCGTTATCAGTGTCGGCCAACGCTACGCTCGTTTTTTCCTTTATCGGACTAAAGACCGAAGAAATACCCGTTGGTGAACGAGCTGTCGTTGATGTTTCGATGTCTTCTGATGTTACTCAACTTACAGAAGTTGTTGTTACCGGAACAGGTGTAGCTACTGAGAAAAAGAGACTCGGTATAGCAGTTGAATCTGTTACATCAAAGGATCTTCCGGCAGCACCCACCGCTTCCATTGATCAGGCCTTGATCGGTAAAATTGCGGGAGCACAAATTTCATCAACCAGTGGTAATCCAGGCGATCCTGTAAATATAGTGTTGCGTGGTATGAACACTGTGCAGGGGGGAACCAAGCCGCTGATTATTGTTGACGGTGTGCAGATGGCTGCAACAGATTTGAACTCGCTTGATCTTAGCAACATCGAGAGAGTTGAGGTTGTGCAGGGTGCTGCATCTGCTGCGCTATACGGTGCGCAAGGAGCGAACGGTGCCATACAGGTTTTTACAAAGCGCGGAAAGAAAGGCGCACCTGTTGTTAACTATTCATTTGGCTATGCTGAAAATTCTTTTGTTAACAA
The DNA here is from genome assembly GCF_036786105.1 of Ohtaekwangia sp. Lineage (NCBI taxonomy): Bacteria > Pseudomonadati > Bacteroidota > Cytophagia > Cytophagales > Fulvivirgaceae > Ohtaekwangia > Ohtaekwangia sp. The sequence goes on along the minus strand of NZ_DAIQRQ010000028.1, from coordinate 16,753 downwards.
CGGCCATGTAAGCAAAGCCAGCCTGCATCCTTACCTTACTGATTCAAACAACAACATTGTAAGCTTAGATGGCACAATACTAACATATAATGACTTCGGATCTATCGAAGGACTTTCTTATAAATATGGTGGAGGTACCCGATATGCACTCCTTGATCCGCAGAACGTTGCTGATCAACCTTACAATGCTAATCTTAAATACTACGATCACTTCAAGCAGGTTTTCAAAACAGGCCACACAATTAATCATAGCATTAATATATCGGGGGCGAATGATAATACCGATTATGCAATATCCGTATCCAGTAATCAGACGCTCACTCCAGTAATGAATAATGGAAACTACGATCGATATAATGTTACGACAAATATAGGTACAGAATTATTCAGGGGATTCAAGGTCAGATCCATTACGCAGTTAATATATACCAGAAACAATATTGATCCAGGCCTTGGAGGTGCAGGTGGTGCTGGGTTTGGGCAAGGTGATTCGCAAGGAAACGTTGCATCCGTATGGGGCTTCCTGAACACATCGCCGTTCTTCGATTTGAAGTATAAATTGCCCGATGGCACGCCTCCGGCGTATCAATACGCGGATTTTGTAAGTGTAAATTCATTTAATCCATTCTATCAGCAATATTATACCAGCAGCCTGGATAACAAAATTGACATCTTGCAGAATTTTGACGCCAACTACAAAGTAAACAAGTTTATTGAGCTGGATGCTAAATATGGCATAAACTATAGAACAGAAAATGCCCGGTGGATATATAAAAATCAGACTCAAAATATAAATTCCAACTATTATGAAACATGGGCTTATTCATCTAACTCCAATGCCAATACAGGTGAGGTTGATAACTGGAACTATACAGGAACATTTCGAAACTTCCTGGGAAGTGCATTTTTATATACCAACTTTAAAGACGACTTCAATATTAATCTGCCCATAGAAACTTCTACACAGGTTTCGTTCGACTATCGGAAAAATGTTTATAAGGAGTATGATACGTATGGAGTTGGATTGCCGCTGCTTCCACCCTCTAATATGGAATCAACGTCATCGCAGGCCGTTGGCCTTGATTACTCAGAAACATTTATCACCTATGGATATCTGGTAAACCAGAAGATTACGTACGGCGATTATGCAGGAGTTACCGGTGGTTTTCGCAGCGATTGGTCATCTGCTTTTGGTGGTGGTTCCAAGCCCTTCACATTCCCGCATGCAGATGGATTTATAGCACCATCTTCCTTCAATTTCTGGGATGGTATAAAACAAGCGGTGCCTTATTTCAAATTAAGAGCAGCATACGGTGAAGCCGGTATTCAGCCGGGACCTCATGATCGCTACCCGGTGTTGGATCAAAGTAACCTGGGATCAAGCCTTGTATATTCTTTACAACAGACCGGTGCAAACCCAAATCTGAAAGTAGAAGTATCGAAAGAATTTGAAGCGGGTACTGATTTCACATTGGGTACAGGAAGTGAAGGAAACTGGTTTAATGACATACATGGATCATTCACGTATTGGAAGAGGAAGAGCGAAAATGTTATTTATGCCGTGAGTGAGGCGCCAAGCTCCGGAACAACAGGTGCTTTAACGAATGCCATCGGTATGTCATCACATGGTATACAGTTTCAATTGACCATGCCAGTGTATGAATCTGAAAATTTTACATGGGATTTTACTACAAATTTTGGCAGACAGACTTCCAAAATAGATAACATAAGCGGAGGAGCAGATATCATTCTTACTTCTGCTGCCGGATCTACAGCATTGACGTTAACGCCAGGGCAAAAGATCGGGCAAATATATGGGTTCAAGGCGTTAACAAGTCTGGATGAAAAGAAAGCTGATGGAACACGCTATATATCGTCTGTCGATGAGTCACAATATGAGATCGTAAATGGCCGAGTAGTAAACAAAGCAACCAAAGCCATACAGTTTACAGAAGACACACATCCGCTGGGTGATCCAAATCCTAAGTTCAATGCGTCGTTCATCAATACTTTTTCGTATAAGAATTTCCTGTCATTCTCGTTTCAGTTTGATTGGTTATACAAAAGCCATGTATATAATCAACTCAGAGAATGGATGTACAGGGACGGTATTCATTCTGATTTCTCGAAGCCTGTTACGATCGATGGTAAAACTGCAGCCTATACCGCTTATTATGAAAGCGCTTATACCAGCGCCTGGGGAAGTCTTTACGGACCGGGAAACAATGCCACAAAAGATTACTTCTATGAAGATGCCAGTTTCTGGAGACTGCGAAACATTTCAATCGGCTTCGATTTAGCCAAGGTGTTTGATCTTAAATATTTCAAAAAACTTCAGCTTGTATTGACGGGAAGAAATATAATGACCTTTACCAAGTATACAGGACTTGACCCGGAAATCAGCTCGGGTGCTGTAAACTCGTCATTTGATCGTGGTGTCGATAACGGAACACTGCCGAATACCAAATCTTACCAGGTAGGATTGAATGTCACATTTTAATCTCTCACGTATCAATCTGGAATTTATGATGAATAGAAAGAATAAAACTATAATAATCCTTCTGATAACTTTTGTATTGGGAGGAACGATAGGTTGCCAGGATCAACTGGATGTCGGGAATCCTAATGCACCAACAATAAAGAGTAATGCGGCCAGCGAGCCAGGATTAATATCACTCGCACAGGGGGGTGTCTATATCAATGGCTTTAGCAACGGAGATGTATGGTTAGGCGATAGCTATTTCTCACTCGTATATGGCTATAGCGAATTGCTAGGGGATATTGTTGGCGCTCAGTCGGCCAATCAATTGATCAGTACGTTAAGTATACCAGACTATTTTATTTTGGATGATGGTACAAAAATGTCGAATCCAACTTCATCTATTTCGCTACTGCGCGCCAACAATACCAGGGCTCAAACAGGTGCGGGGTATAATCCTACCTACTATCAGTGGACGAATATGTATGCGATGAATAATGCATGTAACACAGTGCTCAGCCTCATTGACGGCATATCGTTTAGTGGTGATGCAAGTTCAAGAGCGAATACTCTCAAAGCATGGTGCTACTGGTGGAAGGGATATGCCTATGCATCTATAGGCTCTATGTATTATTCAGGACTGATAATAGATGAGGTTGGAAAACCGAGCGGTGAATATGTATTGCACGATGACGTAATCGCAAAATCCAATGAGTATTTTAGTCTCGCTGCCAGCACATTGGATGGCATTACCAGCATTGACGACTATCAAACAGTACTCAGTCAATTGATCCCTGCATTTTGCCAGACTGGTAATGGTGGTGTTCTGAGTGTCGACATGTGGAAGCGTAACATTAATACCATGCTCGCCCGTAATATACTGTTGAACAAGCTTGCACCTTTTGTAAATAATGATCTGAATGCTTCAATTGCAAAATCTTCGACCAGCACAATGACTGCATCTGATTGGACGAATGTATTGACGTATGCTACAAACGGCATTCAGCAGGGTGACTTTGTTTTTACCGGAAGAACAGTGTCGAAGAATGGATTCTTTACGGCATCTACCGGTTCTGTAGCGGCTATGGCTACGGGTACCAATGCATCATCTTCTTTTAAGTTAAGTGAAAGATTTGTTCAGAATTTTAAAGCAGATGATAAACGCCTTTTGAACTTTGACATGGAAACGACTTATGAAGATGACCTGACGTTTGGTACAAGATATAGCCTGGAAGACAGTACGGTGAGTGAAGCCGGTGTTTACGATTATGGAACAAAACGAGTTGGCGAATACGAATTGTTCATTGCCGGAAGCTATGAGGAAAATGCCTTAATGCTTGCAGAGGCAAATATACGATTGGGGAACGTTGATGATGGTTTGGCCTATGTAGATGCTGTGCGCGATTATATGGGTGCCGGTGTAAGCGCAGTAGCCAACACAGGACTTGACCAAACACAGGCTATGGTAGAGCTTGTTCGCGAAAGGAGGGTAGCCCTTGCCTTTAGGGGTATTTCTTTTTATGACTATAGAAGATGGGGATATACTTACGATATCGCAAATGGAGGGGGAAGCTACGGCAATACACTGTACGCATCTGACGGTACCTTATATACCGATGTAACAATAAACTATAATTTTTTGGACTACTGGGATGTTCCTGCCGATGAATCTGTATTGAATCCTTCAACAAGTACAGTATCGACCAAAAATCCGAATTTCTAACAGGAGAATGTCTTACCTGGGCCTGCTTCTGCAGGCCCATTTTAATTTGCTGCCGCAAATATTACGGAGTTGTTTCCTTTTTGTAGTAATAACGAGTGCTTCAAAAGCTTGGTGTGTATCGATTGCAACGGATGATTTGTATTTTGTATAACGTAATTTACGTTACATAATCATCTATATTTTACTGATTATACGTTATTTCCCGTAGTTCAAAGCTTCTTCAACTTTAAGGCTTTATAACCTAAACATTAAAGTATGAAGAAAACTCTACTGTTTCTGCTTATCCCATTGCTGATAAGTTTGGAGACTTATGCCCAGGACAGAACAATCTCTGGCAAGGTCACTTCAGCTGAGGACGGCTCTGGCCTCCCTGGAGTGAACGTATTATTGAAAGGCACAACTAATGGAGCGGTAACCGATGGCGATGGTAATTTTAAGTTGTCTGTGCCTGGCCAAGGCGGCACACTGGTGTTTACATTCATTGGTTTACAATCTCAGGAAGTCGAAATCGGAGCTCGGTCTACAGTCGATGTTCAGATGTCACAGGATGTTACTCAACTGAATGAGATCGTTATCACCGGTGCGGGTGGTCTTCAGGCAAGACAAAAAGAACTCGGCTCTGCACAAGCAATTATCAATTCGCAAACTCTAACCACAGGAAAGGCCGTTAATATGGCAGCCGGGCTACAGGGTAAAGTAGCTGGTTTCCAGATTAATGCAACCAGCAGTGGCGTTAACCCTGAGTATAGATTGATACTTCGCGGTCAACGCTCCTTAACAGGTAACAATCAGGCCCTCCTTGTTCTTGATAATGTTATTGTGCCAAGCTCTTTGCTGAGCAATATCAATCCAAATGATATAGAGTCCGTAAACATTTTGAATGGAGCAGGTGCTGCTGCGCTGTATGGTTCACAAGCGTCCAATGGTGCAGTTATTATTACTACTAAGAAAGGTAAAGCTGGAATTACCGAGATAAACGTTTCGCAAAATATTCAGGCTTCTCAAGTAGCATTTTTGCCAAAGATTCAGACGAAATTTGGTTCGGGTGGTTCAGCTTACGGTATAAATCCAGATGGTAGTCCTTATTTTAATTACTTGGAGAACCAGTCCTACGGACCGGCTTTTGATGGCACTCTTCGTCCTCTCGGGCCAAAGCTGGAAGATGGTACCCAGCTCTATACTCCTTACACCTACAAACCAGGTCATGCCGATTTTTGGCAAGTAGGTATAACGAAGCAAACAGATTTCTCTGTATCTACCGGTGATGACAAGTCAACTCTGATGGTTTCCGGTCAGTATGTAACAACAACTGGTACTACACCTGGTGATAAATTCACAAGAGGTAACGTGCGGGTTAATGGTACAAGAAAGGTAGGTAACAAAGTGTTGGTTACTTACTCTACTGTATATGCACCTAACAAGTATGATATTTCATCAGCAACAAATGTGATATATCAAAACATGTTGAACATGCCGTCAAACGTAGATATCACTGCTTTCAAAGATTGGAGAAATAGCAAATTTGCAAATCCTGACGGTTTCTATAACCCTTGGTATTTAAACCCCTATTTTACAGCAGCTACAAATCGCGAGCTTGATAAAAATAATTATCTGACTGGTAGCCTTGAGCTTAAGTTCACTCCGATTGACGGTTTGAATTTGATTGCCCGTCAGGGTATATCTTCTAGGAATTATACTCAGAAATCAACAGTAGAAGGTTATAAATATACCACATACGCCAAGGGTACAGATCAAAGCTCAAAGACTGATATTCCATCATCAGTAACAGAGACTGCAATGTATACCAATCAATTGGTTACTGATCTCCTTGCTCAATATGATAAAACTGTTGGAGAATTCAATTTCAATTTAGTTGGAGGTACACAGTTAATTGAGAACAATTCCAGAATTCAGGCAACGAATGCCAATGGTCTTATTATTAAAAATCTCTATAACCTGAATAATGGCACTGGAACTCCTTTATTTGGTGAGGCTGAATATCAAACCAGATTAATGGGTGTTTATGGTAAATTGACTGTTGGCTTTAAAGATTACCTTTTCTTGACAGCAACAGGCCGTAATGACTGGGATTCCAGATTGAATAAGACCAATCGTTCTTTCTTCTATCCTTCAGCGGAGGCTTCATTTGTAGCTAGTGACGCGATTGCTGCTATTAAAGAAAGCAATCTTATCAGCTATTTGAAATTTAGAGGTGGTATATCCAAGACTGGTCTCGTTAATTTAGGTTCCAATACTAGTGTATATCCAGGAAGTGCATTGTATAGTGATTTGGGCGCGTATAACTTACTTCCGACATTTAACTCTAACACCAGTTATGGTACGGGCAACGGTTTCCCTTACGGAAGTTTAGCCGGTTACTCACTTGATAACAGATTAGTTAGTGCCAGCATCAAGCCAGAGTTAACGCACAGTTATGAATTCGGTGTTGATGTTACCTTGTTGAGAGATATGATTAGTGTGAATGCTACGTACTTTCATTCACGTACAGATAATCAAACGGTTACAACTGCACTATCAAACAGTACTGGTTTCAATTCATTGCTTACCAACGTAGGAGAGACATCTTCTAAAGGCTTAGAACTTGCAGTAAGTGTAACGCCTATTAAAACTCCTGATTGGACAGTAACTTTATCCGGTAACTATACCTACCTGAATAATAAAGTAAATTCAATTTCGGCTCAATTGCCCCAGTTGACATTGCAAACATCGGGTAATGCTCTTTCTGCCGCTGTAGCTGGCCAGGCGTTCCCTGTTATTATGGGGTTGGATTATCAACGTGATCCACAAGGACATGTGATTGTAGATCGTATTACCGGTTTACCTTCGGCAACAACGAATAACGTTATTTTAGGAAATGCTACTCCTAAAAATCGCATCGGTGCAAATGCAGCTGTAAGCTATAAAAACATCCACTTCTCTATCTTATTTGAATATCGTGGTGGATATAAAGTATTTAACGGTGTAGGCACTGAATTGGATTGGTCAGGAACCGGTTACAGAACTGCAGCGTATGATCGTCAAAGCTTTATCTTTCCGAACTCTGTATACAAGGCTGATGATGGAACATATGTAGAAAACAAAACAGTTGCTATTGCAAATGGTAATGGTAACAACGGTTTCTGGTCTGACGGTATTAATCGAAATACAACCTCTAACTATGTAACATCCGGTACTTTCATTAAGCTAAGAGAAGTAGCGTTGTCTTATGATTTACCATCTTCTATTCTCGGAAAAACCAAAGTTATCAAGAGAGCTACTATCAGCGTTCAAGGACGTAACCTGTTCTTGTGGATGGCCAAAGATAACTATTATACAGATCCTGAATATAGTACTGCTGGATCTACTGGAAATGGTACAGGCTTGAATGATATTGGACAGACACCGCCAGTACGTTACTATGGAGGTACTTTATCCCTTACACTCTAAAAGGTATAGCCGTTTTCAATGAAGTTTATTAAGAACGCTAAATAAAGAAACAATGAGAAAATTATCGATAATGATCTTTTTAGTTGCTGCAGTACTCTCTTCCTGCAATGACTATCTGGACATAAATGAAAATAAAAATAAGCCAACCTCGGCAAGTGCTGAACTTGTGCTTCCGCAGGCACTGGCTGCTACTGCTCTTGTGTTGAACGCGTACAATACGTATGGAATGCAGATTGGTGGATATGCGGCCAACGCCGGTGGTTATGGAGGTTTTAATGAAACGGTTTCATATAAGTATACACCGAATAACTACAGTAACTTGTGGCCGGTGTCTTATGACAACCTTGAAGATTATCAATATATCATCAATCAGACTGATGGAGATGATGCTAATGCGTATGTTAATTCCGTGGCCAGGATCATGAAGGTCTATGGATTCCAGTTGTTGGTAGATACGTACAATAACGTGCCCTATACAAATGCTCTGCAAGGTCTTGCAAATTTGACACCCGGATATGATAATGCTATTTCTATTTACAAGAGTCTGGCAGACGAGCTTGATATTGCAATTGCAGCAATTGAGAAGGGACTTGCGTCTCCAATAGCGCCTAACTCGATATCAGCCAATGACATTGTATTCAAGGGTAAAATGGAGAATTGGATTAAATTGGCTAATACCATTAAGTTACGACTGGTTATCAGAGCAAACGGTAAAGTAACTTTTACCAACACAAATTTTGATGCGTTAGGATTCCTAACAAAAGATGAAGGTGATGCATTAGTTAATCCTGGGTATACCCGCGATAATAATAAGCAGAATCCGGCATGGAATACTTGGGCTTTTAGTAATACAGGAAGTGCAGGTCTCAAGTCGTGGATACCTTCTACGTTTATCATGACTTTCTATGATGGAACAAAATTGACAGACAATGGAAGAGGAAAAGCGATGTACTATCAATTTCCCAGTACAGGAACCAACCAGTTAGGTTATGAAAGTACTGGCATTCCAAAGAGCCCTGATGGAAGTTTTTGGTATCCGGGATCCGAAAGAAAAGGTACACTGGCAGGTAGTTCAACCGGTGTCTTAAAGGGGCCTGAAGCTGGTTATCCTTTATTTACAGTGGCAGAGAGTAACTTCCTGCAAGCCGAAGCAAAGGTGGTTGGCATTAGTATACCAGTAGGTGAAACAGCCAAAGATCTTTTTGAAGCGGGTATACTGGCATCATTCAAATACCTTTATCAACTGCCGAATGGTACGGCGTCAGGAAATTATACTACTGATGAAGCAGCATATCTGAGCAGCAACAGTTCTTCTTATCTTGTGAATTTTGATTTGGCAACCACTCAAAGTGAACAAATAGAAGCCATTATCACGCAGAAATATATAGCACTTAACATGATACACAGTGCTGAAGGATGGAATGAGTATAGACGAACCGGCTTCCCTAAAGTGTCGGGAATTGCCCCTGAAACTACCTTTGCATCCAAGGTTTCTCAAAGTCCCCGTGCTGACAGACTTCCAACACGGATTCTATATCCTAGCAGTGAGGTTCAGTACAATGGAGCCAATGTTCCTTCTGCAGATTCATTCAACTCACTTATTTTCTGGGCTAAATAAAAACTGACTTATGAAATTATTGAAAATATTAATGTGCCTTTGCCTTTTGGCGACAGGCAGCTTGCTTACATCGTGCCTTGATGGGGATCCAATGAACTTACCTCCCGGAGGACAAGCACCATTTGTTGAGATGACGTATAACCCGACACCAGGCTCTGCACCTGTTGTAGTGAATACAGGCTTACAATATTTTGCCTCACAAACATTACTTCTTTCACCAGCTGATGAAGCAGATACCATTTCCTTTTATGTGACTATTCAGGGTAAAGTAAATAAGGATGTGACTTTTACGTTGAAGACTTTGCAAAATGCCATCAACGATAACTATTCGTCTGATTCTCTGCAGTACATGTTCATGAAAGATGATCAGTATAAATTTTTAAATACAACTGCTACCATCAAGGCAGGTGAAACGTATGCAGAATTTAAGGTTGTATTTTACCCGCCTAACATCGATTTCACAGAAAGCCGTTCTTTACCGATTACTACGATTAATGATGGCGAACTTACCACTAGTGAAAGTCATGGTATAGTATATTTCCATATCATAGGAAATCCTATAGCCGGCTTATACAGTTGGGATTTTACCAGATATGGAACACCTGATGATCCTCCATCTGGTAGCCCTGATATTACTTTCACAGGTAAAACAGCAGTGTTTTCACCAGTTAATCCTACCACTATACGTGTTAAGACAGGGTATTATGATAATGCTGATTATGTTATCACTTTCACTAATACAGATGGCGTATTGTCAAATTTCAAAGCACAAATTGATCCCAAAAAACTTGCTGAAGATGGTGACTGGACGAAGGCCGGCATTTCTATCGGATCAGGTCCTACTATCAAAGTAGAAAACAACAACACGAAATTTACGCTCCATTACACTACTAATAAAAGGAACGTGACCGATGTATATACATTGAAGTAGAAGAAACTGAAGAATTGAACTTAAATTAAAGTTGAAAATATGTTAAAAAGCACATATAGAAATTATATATATGCAGCGACTGCAATGGTCTTTGCCTTGCTGATATCCTGTGATAATAATGATGCCGAGATCAAGCATTATAGCGCTCAGGTAGTTGCTGATGATGCCACTTTGAAAACTGACAAGTATAAGCTCATCACCGTATTTTCCACTGATAACGGAACTACTTTTGTCGATTACCCTAATCTGAAAAAAGGACAGACGTATCAAGTGAAAGTGGTCCATCGAACTGATGATGGAGACGTAGATGTTAAACCATCGGAACTGGGATTCCACCTGGATTGGTCTTCTTCTAACCCTAAACCCAACGGGGCAACTGACGGACAAATGGCTGAATTCACCATGCAAGAGTCAAATGACATTGTAGTGGTAATTGCCAGCCACGTTTGTTCATATAATGCTACTGATTGGGCAGGAGCTTGGGGAGCTAAAGAGACTGGTAGCGGAGTTGGAGGGACTGATAATAATACGCTTACTCAGGATGAGACAGATCCCAACAAGTATACAATGGACAACTTCTTCGGCGATGAAGTTGAAGCCTCTATTACTTTTGCTTCTTCTCCATCCAAATACTGGGATCAGGTGGTAACGCTGCCTAAACAAACTACCAGTGAAGGAGGAGTAGCATCAGGATCTGGATATTATGATTCTTGCCTTGGTACATTTTATATAGATGTAACCTATGTGATAGGCGGTAAGACATATTCCTGGAACTATTCATTTACCCGGCCGTAAAGAGATATTTGAGTGAATACAATTTAAAGAGCTGCCGAAAGGCAGCTCTTTTTTTAATGTATCTGATATTTTTGATGCATTGACTACCCGTTACTTATGAAAGTGAACGCCAGTGAACTATAGAATATCGAGTAAGGATTAATATACAGCTCAATAGTTCTATCGACCAAGGTGCTGTTGTTTCTCGATGAAGTACTTGATAACCAAATTTTAAAATCTAAGATTTTTGCTTTAAATAATACCACCTTGATCACAAGACTTACTGCATGAAGCCGTTACTTTAGTAAAAGCGCTATACCTAAAAAATAATTTACTGGCAATGGTATCCGTAAATATACTGAGTTATTAAGGTAAAAGATTATCAAAGGCTAGATATTAAACCGTTTTCTGAGTTAACAATAACTTCAACTCCGCTGTAATCTTCTACGTAGTTTAGTTTACAAGATGTAGTTAGTCTACTTTATTTATGTTGTAATTAAGTATATTTGTAAAATCAAACCGAGTGGATACTATGCATACACCTAACCTGAAACCTGAACGAGAGAAAAAACAATTTCTTTGTTATTTCTACCCTGAATCATTACGGTCCCCTTTATATTCTTACAACTGGTAATAATTAGTTGTATCCTCCGCAACTAATATTCATTACTCAGTAAATTAAAGTATAATTAATAAGCGAACTTCTATGAAGAAGAAATTACTTCTTTTGCCGGTCTTTTATTGCCTTTTTATAAAGGCTTTCTCACAGGAAGAAATACCAGTGGACTTGAATAGTGGATCACCATCTATACATGTACCGTTATGGACTGTTACCGATCATGATCTGGCTGACAATGTGCTCTTATATTACAACCCGGATGACTTAAACTTAGGGGCTACCGTAGAGCCATGGTACGGTGCCGGATGGGCAGTAACGGGTGGCGGCACTATTACACGTCAAATACGTGGTTTGCCTGATGATATTAATGAATCAACTGGTCTTTTACGTAAAGGCTGGCTTTACCTTAATGCTTCTGGCACACGCGTCAGCAATGACATAGGAAGCTTCGCAGCTTCAGCCAATAATTCAGTTGCAGACTGCAGTGATGAAGCTGCTGACAACGCGAAGTTAAGTAATTTAAACTTTGTACAAGATACTGAGTCAGATATTTATTACTTCAATGGGCCAAATCTTACCGGGGCTTTTATGTTTGACAACGCAGCTACACCAACGATCCGGTTGATTCCATATCAGGATGTAACAATAACATATACTACAGTTGCCAATAGTATCACCTCTTTTACGATTAAAAATGGTAATGGAACTACCTATACATTCGGTACAGTTGCGGCCAATACAAAAACTACATCGAGCATTGTTAATGGCATTGCCCCCATGCAGGCTGATTATCAGTTCTATCGAAATGGAGTAACCTATAATGCTGTATGGGGTCTAACCCAAGTTCTATCTCCATCAGGAGCTCATTTGGATTATACCTATGCAACACAGACAACAAGCTTTGATCAGGATGTAAGGGTGGGAGTGTATAGTCAGGCAAGCCCAGCGCTTACCAAGCTCGCAATGGTAAAACTTTATCATGTAAATGAGACCATTAAACGGTTGTATGTGAGCAGTATTACCGGGGCAGGCGGAAGCAAACTTACTTTTGATTATACAAATGGTCTTTTCAACGGGGTAAAGATGTATGATCTACGTGGTGGCAGCTCTTCTGTAAAAGAGATTCAACTTGGTTACAAGATTGTATCTACACCGCTATCACATCGTCATTTTTTAAAGACAGTGGTCGAAATTTCCGGCTGTACGCGGATGTCACCCTATACATTTTCATATTTGAACGAAGATGGTCTTCCTGTAACACGATATCCGGCTTCGGACGTATGGGGCTATTACAATGCCTCTGACGATGGAATGAGTGATCTGGCTTCTGCCCAAACAAAATATCACCAGGTACCTAAACTATATGTATACCCTAGTGAGAAGCCTCACAATCGGGTAAGATTGTATCCGATACCCAATTATAGTGGTACACAGATTGTGTTAGACGGTGCATATCGCTTGCCTGATCCGGGCGCCATGAAAATAGGTGCCTTAAGTAAAATTACCTACCCCGCTGGTGGTACAATGCAGCTTACGTTTGAGGCTAATACGTATTACGACACACTCGCTGCTGGCAATCAATACGCCGGTGGCTTGCGCATCAAGCAAATCGATTACTTCGATGCCATAAATTCTTCCAATATTGTCACTAATAAATATATCTACGAAGACACTGTCACGCATCGATCATTTGGAAGGCTGATAAACGTTCCTTCTTTTTTGATACCTGTCTTTAAGTATAGGAACCCTGATTCTTATGCAATAACATCAAACGATATCGCCTATAGTTCTTCTTTCTCTATAAGTGATCAATGGAAGCTCTTTACTGTACGTTCAGAAATTAATTTAAATAGTGCAGGAGGTGCACCGGTACAATATCAGAATGTAGTAGTTCACCGTGCAGGAGCCGGATGGGCGAAATTTCAATACCTGGAACCGGCACAATATGGAAATGCTTTATCAGATCAATGGACACCTGCACTCGATAAATTTGCCCGCGCCAATACGACACCTTGCGCCAATATGGGACTGATAGCGAAGGCTGAATCATGGGTATATCCATATGCGCCCAATCCTAACTATGATTATGCACGTGGTTTACTGGAACACAAGTACGAGTATAATGAGGCTTTTACGCTTGTACGGGAAACATATAATGAATACCAGGACCTGTTCAAACCAGGGCTTACGGCGCCAGCACGTATATATGGCCTCCTCTATGATATATACCCACACTCAGTTGATCCCAATATTTACCTTTACAGTAAGTATTACATGCTGTCTGACATGGGTAAGGCCTTGCTGCGAAGTACCGTAACAACATACGATGCAGCTAACGCAGCCCGCAACCGGCAGGCCAAAACAGAATATTACTATGATGGCACATCGCATCGATTACTTACACGCGCAAAAGCCATTAATGCAGACGGAACGATTTATACTACCAAAATAAAATATCCATTGGATTTTGGTACGATCGCTGCCAACTCTGATAACTCCTTGCTGCGCATTAAAGACCTTCAAACGGCTGGTCGCAATAGCACACCGATTGAAACCATTCAGTACTTCCAACGAAGCAGCACAGATTCACTTCGCGCCATATCAGCCGAGCTGGTCAAGTACGATAATTTTACGCCCGGTGGTGTATTACCGAAGGAACATTATGCACTGCAGGCAAGCAAACCAGTAACCAATTTTACAGAATCGGCACCCGTGCTACAAGGCAGTACCTATGTATTAAATACTGATTCCCGTTATGAGCTGGATAATACGATGACGTCCTATACAGCAAATTGGCATCTTGTTTCTGCAATAGGTCTAGGACGTGTTCCGGCTACCACCATCTACGGCTACACAGGTACTGTGCCGGTAGCACAGGTTTCACATGTTGCCCAGTCGGCCGGTAGTAATGTGCAATTTGCCTTTTCGGATTTTGAAACTACTACCGGTAATGAGTTTATGCTTACTAATCCATACTATGGTGCAGGCTATACCGGGGCGCAAGCCATACATCCTTATGCTACGCTTACCAAGACGGTAACAAAAGCTGCTAACACAACAGCCTATGCAGTATCATTCCGGGCAAAGACTGCCAGTGCCACAGCTTTTATGGTAAATATTGTAATTAAAAATACAGCCGGTACAACTACGTATGTAAATGATACGATCAAGGTACTTGCCAATACAGCCTTTGTATTCAAACGTAAATCGTTCAACGTAGCAGCAGCACCATCTGACATGGTGATCACACTTAATGGTGTTGGCTTCAGTGCACCAACAGGTTCAGCATCCCTCTGGCCTTTGCTGGATGATGTAGCGTTTTATCCCGATCAGGCTGCTATGAATTCTTATACCTATCAATTCCCTTACGGTATAACGGCAACTACTGCTCACGCCAGCGGTGTCACAGGCTTTACCGAATATGATGCGATAGGAAGAACGCGCCTTACGCGCGATATGGACGGCAATATAATAACACGCAATACCTATAACTTCCCTACAGGAATAAGCCTGGTAGCGACATTTGCCCTTCCTTCAGCACCGCTGTATGCAGCCGATACTCGCACTTTTACGGCTACAGGAAACGCTTGCGTGCCCAACGCTAACTATTCGTGGCGACTGACAAAATCCGATGGAACTGTGCTCGCAACACAATCGTCAACGTCCACAACATTCACCTGTAGCTTTACCGCACTTGGTTCATATATCATGTATCTGGATGTTAGTGCTGCTAACTATACCACACAATCATCTTCTACTTCCTTTACGCTCTCTGGTTACAAACCATATACCGGTCTTGGTATTTGTCATAAAGGTATATCGGAAGTGGGATGTATTTCTAATACAGTGCTGGCGGGCTGTGTCGGTCAGAGCGGAGCGTCACCGAATACCATGACTTACTTTGATGTATCGACTACTGGTGCAGGTGTGACCGGTACTCCAACGTATCAATGGAAGATGCGAAACCTCGGTACGTCAGCGTGGACTGACATGACTACCAATGCGCAGTTTTCTTTCAAGCCATTGCCTGGCACCCCGAGTCTGGAAGTAATGTGCGTCATTACCACTGCCGATGGCAGATCAGGAAGCACTCCAATCGATACAGTGATTATAGACAATTGCAGTGCTCAATAGTACACAATTTAAGACTGCCACATGCGGTTAAAATCAACCATCTCATTTACTGACTGCTCATCAAACTATGAATAAGATATTACGTGCGCTTAGCCTTACCAGTGTCTTCGGTATATTATTACTGGCTTCATTTTCTGCCCAAGCGCAAAACTATACGATAGTTGGCCCTACCACTGTAACGCTTGATACTACGGTTACTTATAGCGTTACGGTTGCTGTGGATGATAACTGGACCAATGCCCACTGGACTGTTAGTTCCAACGGAACTATTACTGCTACTACTGTAGACAACACAACGCATAAAGCAACGGCCACTGTTCACTGGACAGCTATAGGCGTTGGGACGATATCATCCTATGATGGGACGCTCTTGAGAGCACAGGCTTCAATTAGTGTAAATTGTAAACCGGCATTACCGGCTCCTCACAGCAACACGGCAGGTGAGGTGATGCTGGCTGGACTCTTTACCTTTAGTGTGACTACTCCAACGTGCACGAGTTGTTCGATTCAGTGGTATAGCAACGCTGCGGCTACCGGCACTATGCTGGGTACCGGCACTGCCTACACAGTAAATGTAACGGGTCCGGTTACGTATTACGCACGCACAGTAAATGCACAAGGATGCTGGAGCAGCACAACACCTGTGAGCGTAACGGTGCAAGGAACAATGCCAGTCTCAAGTATTCGTTCGATAGTATCCGAAAGAGTTCGCAAGTTTGAAAAAACAGAAGCTAATCTTCCGGCTCTTACCGATGCACAGCGCAATACTACTATTACTTATATAGATGGTCTTGGCCGGCCCGTGCAGCAAGTGGCAGTAAAGGCCAGTGCCAATAATCTTGATATGGTGCAGCTCTTTCAATATGATGCACAGGGGCGGTCTACCAAAAATTATCTACCGTATACTGGTACTACGAATAATGGTTCCTATCATACTACAGCACCAACCGAGCAAGGATCGTTTTATACTGCTACCAACGACCAGATCGTAAACGATAATTACCCGTTCTCTAAAACTGTATACGAAA
>NZ_DAIQRQ010000121.1:0-4166 GCF_036786105.1 Ohtaekwangia sp. | reverse complement strand
TAGCTGCGAGCCACTAGACGTGCGTGAGTGCGCGTTGTGTGTGTTAGTGACTTCGTCATTACTTCATTATTCGTTGGTCGATATTCCTTGTTCAATTCTCTTTGAACTCGATTAACAGTTAACTTCTAACGGATAACGAAGCATCACCGCTCCCTGACTCATAGCTCGCGGCTCATGGCTCGCAGCTATTTCAACGCTGGCAAAATCTTTCCAGTACATTCCCCGAAGCCAATGCGTACACCATCTTTCAACGCATGGCCGCGCATGGTGATCGTGTCGCCATCGAGTATAAAGGTGCGCTCGCTTCCGTCTGGCAGGTGAAGTGTTTTCTGGCCGTTCCAGGTAAGTTCGAGTAAGGAACCGAATGAGCCGGGTGATGGTCCGCTGATCGTGCCTGATGCATATAGGTCTCCCACCTGGATGTTGCATCCATTCACGGTATGATGCGCAAGCTGCTGGTTGATGTTCCAGTACATATACTTGAAGTTGGAGCGACACACGATGGCCTCTTCGGTATTCGCTGCCTTCATCGCCACTTCCAATACAATATCAAAGTTCCTCGCTCCTTCTATCGATAAATAAGGAAGTACATGCGGATACTGTTCCGGCCCTTGCACACGAAACGGTTCGAGCGCATCGAGTGTAACGACCCAGGGAGAAATAGTAGAACCAAAATTTTTTCCCAGGAACGGTCCGAGCGGAACATACTCCCATTGCTGTATATCGCGTGCCGACCAGTCGTTAAACAACACGAAGCCTGCTATATATTCTTCTGCTTCATGCACATGTATGGGCTGACCAAGTTTTGTTTCACCACACGTGATGAAGGCCATTTCAAGTTCGAAGTCGAGCTTGCGCGAAGGACTATATACCGGCAATTCGCTGTCGGCGGGTTTAATCTGGCCTTTCGGCCGATGCAGGTCTGTGCCCGACACAACGATGGATGATGCTCGACCGTGGTATGCTACCGGTAAATGTTTCCAATTGGGCAGCAGGGCATTTTTCGGATCGCGAAACATAGACCCTACGTTGGTCGCGTGTTCTTCACTGCTATAGAAGTCGGTATAATTAGGGATTCGTACCGGCAATAGCATCTGCACATCACGCATGGCTATCAATGCCGATGCGCGATCCGTTTGATTTTCTTTCAAGTTGTTGTTATCGTGCTGCAGCAGCTCGGATATACGTTCGCGTACTTCGCGAATTTTACTTCTGCCCAATGCAAAAAATTCATTGAGGTATGGCTGATGAAATATACCCGCAGGTAAATCTAATCCTTCAAGATAACCATGCTCGTGCAAGTACGCCAGGTTGAGTATATCGTTACCAATAGCAACACCGGCTGCCGGTGAGCGATGTTGTGTTTTAAAAATCCCAAAGGGAAGATTCTGAATGGTAAAGTCGCTGTTGCGCGGAATCTCCACCCAGCTTTTCAATGCAGGATTATTGGCCTTGATCATGACAGTCATATGGAAGGTAAACCTAACAAGCCTGCCGCCAAAGTAAAAGCGTACAGCCGAAAAGTTGGCTCGGAAACAAACCACTTTGTGCTTACTTTCGCACCATGTCGTTTCAAGCTGCTGACCTGCCCGCATCATTCGCCCACAAAATGCAACGCCAGTTGGGCAATGCCTTCCCGGATTTTGTGAACAGCCTGTCGCAGCCGGCACCGGTAAGTATACGCCTCAATCCCTGGAAGAAAAATCGCTATACACAGCTTGCCTCCATACCCTGGGCAAGCCAGGGACGATATCTGGCAGAGCGGCCTGTGTTTACGCTTGATCCATTCTTTCATGCCGGTTCCTACTATGTGCAGGAAGCCAGCTCGATGTTTCTGGAGCAGGCGCTCAGGCAGTGCGTTGATCTGCATAAGCCTTTGCATGTACTTGATCTTTGTGCTGCACCGGGTGGTAAATCCACACACATGATAAGCCTGCTGAACAATGAAAGTTTACTGGTAACAAACGAAGTGATCCGCTCGCGAGCCGCTATACTTGCCGAGAACATTCAGAAGTGGGGATGCCATAACGTAGCCGTTACCAACAACGACCCGGAAGATTTTCAACGACTGCCGGGCTTCTTCGATGTAATCGTGGTAGATGCTCCCTGCTCGGGCGAAGGATTATTTCGAAAAGATCCGGAAGCCATGCGCGAATGGTCGGATGATAATGTAGTGTTGTGCAGCAGACGCCAGCGAAGGATACTCAGCGATATATGGCCATCCCTGAAAGAGAATGGTATACTGGTATATTCTACGTGTACCTATAACCCGGAAGAAAACGAGGAGAACCTTGCCTGGCTAAAACAAGAACACGATGTTGAGTTTCTGAAACTACGACTCGATCCATCGTGGGGAAATATAGTTGAAGCCGAACAAGGCGGTATAGTGGGCTATCATTTCTATCCACATCTTGTGCAAGGCGAAGGATTTTTTATATCGGTGATCCGCAAGAATGAATCATCAGATATGATGCGCATAAAAAACAGCAAGGCTGGTTTTCAATCGCCCATTAAAAAAATACAGGAGCAAGTGCAGTCGTGGATAGTTGACCCTGATGCGCTGGCGTTCATTCAACGCGATGATCTGGTTCAGTTTCTTCCTGCCGATAAAGTTGCTGAGGTCGAATTGCTTTCGAAGAACCTGCGGCTGATCATGGCCGGTACATTTGCCGCCACTGTAAAGAACAACAAAATTATACCCGAGCACGCACTCGCGCTCTCGACTCAACTGAATCGCGAAGCATTTCCTTCGCTCGCATTAAATCCTGACGATGCGCTGCACTACCTGCGAAGAGAAACCTTGCAAATCCCCACTTCGCACACCGGCTTTACCCTGATGTGCCACGAAGATATACCGTTGGGCTGGGGCAATGTATTACCGAACAGAATCAACAATCTATATCCGGCCGAATGGCGGATCAGGATGAGTTTGTGATTATTCGCTATCTTAAGATATGAACTATGAAATTATCTTCGTAGTAGTAGCGCCCCGAAGAAGGGCAGATAACTTAAGCACGTTACAAGCCAACGTCCGGCTTAAAATGCAATGATCAGGTCTACCTCAGCTTTCTCACAACGCTCTTACTAATTCGGCTTGCTTGATTCCTTTCATTAGCCGCCTTGCATTTGCCTCCGTAGAAAGTAAGTGTAAAGTCTCTTTGTTTTCAATCTCCGGAAGGTGCTTCTTCAATCTGCTCCTAACGCCAGTCCCACTTGTTGTTTTCATAGTCTTATTCGTACAGACAAATGTATAGCAAATACACATAAAAGAAAGAGGCCATACAATTCGCTCAGTCGAAACAATTTCTACCTAATCACGATCTTTTCTACAAATTCTTGCCTCCTCAAACGCCTCCATCCTGCCCTGTTTGCACATTTTCTTTATTTTTGCAACCCTTGTCTGTAACCGTTATTCGCTATCTGTTAATCGTAGAAGCGAGTGACGTATAACGGATAACGGTAAGTCGAGCTGCCAGCGGCTATTTTAACGAACAAACGCATATGCTATCAACCAAATACGATCCATCGGAAGTAGAAGGAAAGTGGTACCAGTACTGGATGGAAAAAGGATTTTTTCACGCCAGTCCCAATACGCAAAAAGAGCCTTATACCATTGTAATACCACCGCCTAACGTTACCGGTGTATTGCACATGGGTCACATGCTCAACAATACCATTCAGGATGTATTGGTGCGCAAGGCACGTATGGAAGGCAAAGAAGCCTGCTGGGTGCCGGGTACAGATCACGCTTCCATTGCTACGGAAGCAAAAGTGGTAGCCATGCTGCGCGAGCGCGGCATCAAAAAATCGGATCTCTCACGCGAAGAGTTTTTGAAGTATGCGTGGGAATGGAAGGAAAAGTATGGCGGCATCATTCTCGAGCAACTCAAGAAACTCGGTGCATCGTGCGACTGGGATCGTACGAAATTTACCATGGATCCCGATTACTATGAAGCGGTAATCGATGTGTTCATAGACCTGTACAGGAAAGGCTATATATACCGCGGCCTCCGCATGGTGAACTGGGACCCGCTGGGAAAAACAGCATTATCGGATGACGAAGTGATTCACCGCGATGTACAGTCCAAGCTATACTATATCAAATACCAGATTGAAGGAAACGCCAGTGAATTTGTAACCATCGCCACCGTTCGTCCGGAGACGAT
>NZ_DAIQRQ010000088.1:0-15306 GCF_036786105.1 Ohtaekwangia sp. | reverse complement strand
TGTCGGGGTGGCCAGATTCGAACTGACGACCTCTTGGTCCCAAACCAAGCGCGATACCGGGCTACGCTACACCCCGAACTTAAAAGGGAGTGCAAAGATATAATTTTCTCTTTACCCAACCTTATTCTGAACCTAATATTCAGAATATTTTTTTAGTGATCCGGCAGGGACTCGAACCCCGAACCCTCAGCTTAGAAGGCTGATGCTCTATCCAGTTGAGCTACCGGACCCTATTGAGTCTTTTGTGTTGAGATCTTATTCAGAGTGGCTTCTATACATGCCTAACAGCATCTTGGAAACCTTCTCATAACGCTCGTATAAATCCTGCGCTTGTGTTAACGGGATGGAGTTTAATTCTCCCAACACCTGCAGAATTGCCACGCATTCGAAAACAGCACTTCGGGCAATTGTGATATAGTGCTTTTTATCTGCGGTGGTCATACGACCAGTACCTTCTGCCAGATTCAGCAAAATATCCATGCATGCTTTTTTCCACTGATCCTTTATATAGGGATCAAGCTTCTCGTTGGAGAAGATGATCTTCAGTGAATCTGTTACCAGATTTTTGGCGATCTGGTATACTTCTAGTTTTTCAAAATCAAACATGGCGCTGTTTTAGTCACAACATCACAACCCCGTTGGCGGAGAGGGGGGGATTCGAACCCCCGGTACCGGTTGCCCAGTACCGCAGTTTAGCAAACTGCTGGTTTAAGCCACTCACCCACCTCTCCAGGTTTTTTAGCTTATTATCAGACCTTTTTAGTCTGCACTTTTGGAAGAAAGCTCGTTTTTGATCTAAAAAGAGCCCTTTTTCAAAAAGGAAGTGCAAATATATAAGTTGGCAGTAAACTATCGCAACGTGTCGCAAAATGTTTTTTGGATTGATGCCATTACTGCCAACTTTTTAAGCACATGCGTTCAATTTTTTCTGATGTGATCAGCTCACTTGCGACCCCACACAATCACTTCTGCTTTTCGGTTCGCAGCATTTTTGGTGTCGTACCAGAATTCGATCTTGTCAATGAAGCGTTTGTTCCCTTTCAGATCGATCACGCGGCTGTCGGTGCCCTTTCCGAAATTGTGGCGAAGCTCTATTTCCTGCTGGCCGCCATTCTCGAAATATACGGTACACTTGTGCATGTTCAAGGCGCCACCGCGTACCACGATCTTGATCGCTTCAAAATAGCCATCGCGATACGATACGTTAATAACATCGCGG
Source organism: Ohtaekwangia sp. (assembly GCF_036786105.1). Taxonomy (NCBI): domain Bacteria; kingdom Pseudomonadati; phylum Bacteroidota; class Cytophagia; order Cytophagales; family Fulvivirgaceae; genus Ohtaekwangia; species Ohtaekwangia sp. The sequence continues at coordinate 14,087 of NZ_DAIQRQ010000088.1, read as the reverse complement.
TCGAGTCCGAAATTTACTTTTCGTGAGCCGATCTCTACCCAATTATCGGCAATGGCAAAACTGCACAGGGCGATTGCAACGGCACTGATCATCAGTGCATACGAAATACTTTTGATTTTCATAGCAAGTATATATTTAGGTTTTTTTTTGGATGAATCGAAGTTAATTCTTTACAGCCGACTATGGCAGTGCGGTTTGCATTATTTTTCGAAGATGTTTCACCGGTAATAACTTTTGCGCTTCTGTGGCTTCAGCAAGGCACCGCTAAGGGCAGCGAAGCCTCCTACCAGCGCAGCCAGCAAGGCAGTCACAGTCATTAGCCAGATCTTTTCTTTTACAGGAAATATCAGCGCAACTTTACCAGCCAGATCAGTGGTGCTGTTGGCATCGAGCATCCACGCTTTAATGAACCACAGCAAGCCGATGGCGAGGAAGCCCGCCAGAAAATTCACGTTCGATTTCAACAGATAGCCTAATGCAAAAGCCGCCAGTGCTACACTATACCAGGGCAAAAACATCTCAAGTATATAGGCGAGAACAAATATGGCGATGGTTTGCAGGATGAATCTCATTTTGTTTCAGGGTTAAGCAGGAGAGAAGTTGTTGCAGAAGCTTCGGGCTGCTGTAGAAATAACAGCGGGTAATATTTACCGTCCACCCACGTATGAACCATGTTTATGTAGTGCGAGCTTCCGGGATTGCCAGACTGACCACCCGGGTAAACGCCCCACGCTTTTACACCATTTTTCTCAAGGCTCACAATCATTCGCCATGAAGGGCCATGTGTTTTGGAGTGAGCATTCACAATGTCGCGGTTGCCGCCCGCCAGTACGTGAACGCTGAGTGGTTCGAGCCGAAGTAAATGTCCTATGAAACTGTCTTTATATTGACCCCAATGCACAATATCGCCGTGCTCTTTCTTCCATGTACTTATATCCTGAACACCTAATGAGAATGCTTTGCGGATTACCTCGCGTGCCGTCTCTTTTTCAGGTGTGCCTTGTATATCAAAGAAGGTGAAGTCCGGTTTCTCTTTGATCAGGCGTATTGTGTTGAATGTTGTGGGGCGCGATAACGTGATGTTATTCTTTTCGAGTTCATCCCACGTAAGTGGCATCACATTATTCCACCAGGCTTCATAGTAGGCTGCCCCTTCGGAATCTTTATCGTTGATGTAATTCCAGTGCTTTAGAATGTTAAATGCTTTTACTTCATCAGGCGAGAGATGTGCTGAATCCAGCTGGCTTAGAAATATAGGTAAACTTTCAGATGCCTTCAGATTGAAGTTGTCATTCTGCAACCTCATCATATCTTCTACAGTGATCTTGTTCGAAGCAGCCAGCACAGCATTGATCCTTCTGTTTCGATAGGCTTCAAAATTTACACCGGTAATATAGTATGGATACGTTGCATCTACCGGATATTGATTGGCTGAACTGGCAAAGCCACGGGCGGGATTTTTATACTGTACATTCTGATCGAACGGTATATAGGCCTGCCAGCCGTTGCTGGTTTTGCTTCCGTCCAATACAAATTTTCCTTCGAGCGGTCTGCGTACCGGGTATTTTCCCTGAATGCGCATCGCTATATCTCCAGCGGCTGAAGCAAATACAAAGTTCTGCGGAGGTGTTGAGTAATGATTCAATGCATCGAGATAGTCGTTGTGATTTTTAGCACGATTGAGTTTATAGAAAGTCATGAGCTCTTCCGATTCATCGTGTGCCATCCACCGGAACGCGTATTGCTTGTGATTGTCTTTGTCCTTGAAATTTTCATCGTATGTTACCGGCCCCCAGTGTGTATAGGCCACGGTGTCGTAGAAAGTATCGGCACCGCGTACGATGATTCGCTCTGCTACTTTTTTGGTATCTGTCCATTTTCCATCGAGCATGTACTTATCACGTTTGCCATTTTCAAATTCAATCGCATACCAGTCAACCAGATCGCGTTGTGCGTTGGTAACACTCCATGCAACGGAATCGGTAAAGCCGATGATAATAGCAGGCGAGCCGGGTAGGGAAGCCCCCATGGCATTGGTGCCGGGCGCGTGTAATTGCACCACATACCATAGCGATGGTAATGATAAATTAAGATGTGGGTCACCACACAGTATAGGAGCACCGGTAGCTGTTTTGCTGCCGCTCACCGCCCAGTTATTGCTGCCGGTGGTAGGATCAGCGCCCGGTAATTTTGCTACTTGTATATACTCATCGGGCACGGCACGTGGAACAGAATCGAATGTTATGGGCTTAAACTTCCAGCCATTGGCATTGTCAACAATCGGGTCGCCAACCGGTTCACGATCCGGATATAGAAGCTCAAGTACATCTTTGCCGTATAGCTTCAGGGCGTTGGTCATCTCGATATCTTTATCGCCCATGCAAAGTGTCTTTGCCATGTTTTTCAAAAGCAGCGCGCATTTGAGCGTTGTCCACGGTTCGGGTTTATAGTCCAGCAGCTTGTATTCAAACGGCAGGTCTTTATCCTGTAATGTATTGATGTAGGCGTTTACTCCTTCGGTATATTTCTCCACCATCATTTTGGTGGTAGGATTTTTCATCATGCCGGTCAGTGCATGTTCAGCACCATATACCATACCGAGTCTGCGCGCAGCCCGGTCGTTCTCCAATGCTATAGCACCTACAATCTCGGATACTCTTCCTGCGGCAGCGTGCGTTTGGATTTCCATTTGCCACAGGCGGTCTCTGGCGGTAACATAGCCTTGTGCGAAGTATAAATCTTCATCGTTATTGGCAAATATATGCGGGATGCCTATGCTGTCGTAAAGAACCGTAACCTTGTCTTTTAATCCCGGAATAACCAGTGGTTCAGTATGTGTGGAATCATCTTTCTGTTCGATGTTCTGCCAGAAGCCGTGGAAGGGATCAAGGAATTTTCCAAGTGGCGGAAGCCGGTTTCCTTTCACGATCCAACTGTGGTCGAGCAGGTAAATGAGCGCAGCCGTAATCAGGAAAGAGAGCAAAAACTTGAAAACTTTCATGTACAGTTCAGGTTTGAGTGCTTGAAAGTAAAAACCTTTTTCTAATTTTCGGAGCACATTTCCGTGAATAACCGAACCCTTCAATCGATTTGAAACAGATTCTAGCAAAGTATACCAAGGAGCAGGTAAAGAAAGCCAGCAATATAAAGGCTATTTTTTTTGATGTAGATGGTGTGCTCTCCGAAGGAAAAATCATTTATGATGAGACTGGCAAAGAGATCAAGAACTTCAATGTGAAGGATGGTCAGATCATCAGTCATTTACGAAAAGCCGGCATCATTACCGGTGCTATCTCCGGGCGGGAATCAGGCGCTACCACCAAGCGTTGTGCTGAACTTAAGGTTGACTTCTGCCACCAGGGCATTCTCGACAAAGCTTCTACATTTGAAAAATTAGTAGAGCATTACAAGCTGAAAGCCAAAGAAGTAGTATTTATCGGGGACGATATTAACGATCTGGTTGTTTTCAGGCGCGCGGGGCTCAGCGTATGTCCTGCTGATACATTTGACTATATAAAAGACCGTGTTGACCTGGTAACGTTCGCCAAAGGTGGTAACGGTGTGCTGCGCGAAGTGGCCGACCTGGTGTTGTCTGCACGTGGAGAGTTTGAAAAGATTTTGAAAGTATAAACAACATGGAAATATTCAAGGATACAGTAAACATCGCAGACAAGATTACAGTGGGAGGTGACCGCATGGTTTTGTTTGCCGGGCCGTGTGCTGCAGAGAGCTATGAGATTTGTATAGAGACCGGCAGCAAAGTGAAAGCGTTGTGTGAGAAGCTCGACATTCAGTATGTTTTTAAATCATCATTCGATAAAGCCAACCGTACTTCATCCGGTTCATACCGCGGTCCATCCAAAGAAGACGGACTTGAAATACTCAGTCGCGTGAAGAAAGAACTTCACGTGCCGATCGTAACCGATGTACACGAGTCGTATCAATGTGCAGAGGTGGCAGAAGTGGCAGACGTATTGCAGATACCGGCATTTCTGTGTCGCCAGACTGATCTGTTGAAAGCGGCTGCACGTACAGGCAAAGCCGTCAAGATCAAGAAGGGACAATTCATGGCACCGGAAGATATGAAGTATGCTGTGGACAAGGTAAGGGGAGAAGGCAACCACAACGTGTTCCTCACCGAGCGCGGTGCAAGCTTCGGCTATCACACACTCATTGTGGATATACGTTCACTTCCCATTATGCGTCAATTTACGCCGGTGATCTTCGATGTAACACACTCTGTGCAACAGCCGGGCGGTAAAGGCGGATCTTCAGGAGGACAACGAGAGTTTGCTCCGTTCCTCGCCCGTGCTGCAGCCGCGGCTGGTGTAGATGGCTTCTTCATCGAAACCCATCCCAACCCCGACCAAGCCCTGAGCGATGGCCCGAACATGATACCACTTCACCAGATGGAAGATTTTTTGAAAATGCTGAAGCGCTATTGGGAAATAGGGAAATAGCTGCGAGTTATGAGCTGCGAGCTGTGAGATTAAAGAGGCTGCAGGGCTTCTGGCTGCTGGAAAAAATACAAAGAGGCTCGTCAATACTTGATGAGCTTCTTTGTTTCGTAGAAACACGTACTCCAAACTACCCCCGTACTTCTAGCAGCTCGCAGCTTGAGGCTCGCAGGCTCTTTACAAACATCCGTTTGGAAGAAGAAAATTTTAGCATCAACTTCTTCAATTCTTCTTGTAGACTTCCTCTTTCGTTCTACCTTTGCCAATACTCTACAAGATTAGTGGTTTATGGATCGTTCAGGTAGTACATGTATCAACACATGCCGCCACGCGGATGGAAAGAGAATAGAAAAATCAATCACGGATTTACATTTCTGTAAACCCGTTTGTTGTTGCTAACATCTGAGCATCAGCAGTTTTTTCTAATTCATCCACCTAAATTTTTGAAGTCCTTTGAATCACATTTACCCCATAAAAACCAAAGTAAGCAAAGAGCAGCGCGAGGCGCTTTCAAAGCAGCGTGCACGTTTGATCTGGTTTACTGGATTATCCGGCTCTGGCAAATCAACCTTGGCCGTGCAACTCGAAGCGCAGCTCCATGCAGAAGGATTTAAAACCTATTTGCTCGATGGCGACAACGTGCGTGCCGGCCTTAACAAAGACCTCACGTTTACTGATGAAGGCCGCGTAGAGAACATTCGCAGAATAGGAGAGGTATCGAAGTTGTTGCTGGATGCAGGCGTTATTGTGCTCTCTGCATTCATCTCTCCGTTTCATGCCGATCGCGAGCAGGTAAAAAATATAGTAGGTGCAGAGAACTATATTGAAGTATTTGTTGATACACCGCTGGAAGTATGCGAGCAGCGCGATGTAAAAGGTCTTTATAAAAAAGCGCGTGCCGGAGAAGTGAAGAACTTTACCGGTATAGATTCTCCCTATGAGGCGCCCGAGCGTGCCGATATTGTTATACCGACCGATCGCGTGCCGGTGGAAGAAGCCGTAGAGCAACTGATGCAGTATATTTTACCAAAAGTTACCTGGATAGGGTAAGGGTAACTTCAATTTATCAACCAGAATACAACTTAGAATGAGCCACCAATATTATCTGAGTCATTTAAAGGAACTGGAAGCGGAAGCAATCTTTGTGATCCGTGAAGTAGTAGCCCAGTTCGAACGGCCCGCATTGTTATTCTCCGGAGGGAAAGACTCCATCGTGCTGGCCTATCTTTCGCGCAAAGCGTTTGCTCCTGCCAAAATCCCCTTTCCATTGGTACATATTGATACCGGACATAACTTTCCGGAGACGATGGAATATCGCGACTGGCTTGTGAACGAGTTGGGTGTAAAACTCATTGTTGGTTCGGTGCAGGAAAGTATAGATAAAGGTCGCGCCAAAGAAGAGACCGGTTACAATGCAAGCCGTAATGCCCTGCAGACTGTAACACTGCTCGATACGATTGAACAATATAAATTCGATGCAGCCATGGGCGGTGCCAGACGCGATGAAGAGAAAGCCCGCGCAAAGGAACGCTTCTTCTCGCACCGGGATGAATTCGGACAGTGGGACCCGAAAAATCAGCGTCCGGAGCTTTGGAATTTATTCAACGGACGTAAACATATAGGTGAGCACTTCCGTGTATTTCCGATCTCGAACTGGACGGAGATGGATGTGTGGCAATATATACACCAGGAAAATATACCGATTCCGAAATTATACTATTCACACGAACGTGAAGTAATCATCCGCGATGGCGCGATACTCTCAACATCACCGTGGCTGAAACTGAAACCGGATGAAGTGCCGATGAAGATGACGGTGCGTTTCAGAACGTGTGGCGATATGCCTATTACCGGAGCTGTGCTGTCTGACGCAGATTCGATCGAGAAGATCATTGCGGAAGTAGCTGCATCGCGCAAAACAGAACGCGGTACACGTGCGGATGATAAACGTTCGGAAACAGCCATGGAAGACCGCAAGAAATCCGGTTACTTCTAGGAGTATATTTTCAATCTTAAATCTGCCAATTACATGAGCTCATATATCAATAATCAGCTTCTTCGCTTTACTACTGCCGGTAGTGTGGACGATGGAAAAAGTACATTGATCGGTCGCTTGCTATACGACAGCAAATCGATCTTTGAAGATCAGCTGGAAGCTGTGGAGGCATCCAGTGCCAAGAAAGGATTTGATTATGTAGACCTTTCATTATTAACCGATGGCCTGAAGTCTGAACGCGAGCAGGGTATTACCATTGATGTGGCGTATCGCTACTTTGCTACGCCCAAGCGCAAGTTCATCATTGCCGATACACCGGGACACATTCAATATACCCGTAACATGGTAACGGGAGCTTCTACTGCCAACCTCGCACTCATTCTGATCGATGCGCGCAAAGGACTGGTGGAGCAAACGTATCGCCACTCGTTTATAGCATCGCTGCTTAAAATACCGCACATCATTGTTTGCGTAAACAAGATGGACCTTGTTGATTACAATGAAGAAGTATTTGAACGCATCATGGAAGAGTATAAAGCGTTCTCTTCCAAACTGGAGGTATCTGACATACAATTTGTGCCGATCAGCGCGCTGGTAGGCGATAACGTAGTGAACCGTTCCGAGAATATGGACTGGTATCAGGGCGCAACCTTACTGCACATGCTGGAGACGGTACATATTGAGAGTGACCACAACCATATCGATAGTCGTTTTCCGGTACAGTATGTTATTCGCCCGCAGTCCAAAGAGCATCATGACTTCAGAGGCTATGCAGGGCGCGTATCCGGTGGAATTTTTCGTCCGGGAGAAGACGTGCTTGTGCTCCCTTCCGGTTTTCAGTCAAAAGTAAAAGATATATACTTTGGCAGTGAAAAAGTGGAGGAGGCATTTGCTCCGATGTCGGTTACGATCACACTCGAAGATGAGATCGACATCAGTCGCGGCGATATCATCGCCAAGCCCAACAATCATCCGCAGGCCGAGCAGGATATAGACCTGATGCTTTGCTGGATGAACCAGCGGCCGGTAAACCTTAACACGAAGTTCTTTGTGCGCCACACCTCACGCGAAGTAAAAGGTGTGTTGAAAGAGATCCAATACAAGCTCGACATTAACACGCTGCACCGTGCAGAGAATGTAGATCATCTTACCATGAACGACATTGCACGGGTGCGCATCCGCACAGCCCAGCCGTTGCTGTTCGATAGCTATCGCAAGAACCGTATCACCGGAAGCGTGATCCTCGTAGATGAAGGCACGAATGAAACGGTAGCTGCGGGGATGATCGTTTGATGACCGACATGGACTATCAATTGCTCCTGCCACTTGCACTACAGGCATCGGAAGCTGCGGCAGAGAAAATCCTGGAAGTTTATCATTCCGGTAATTTTCAGGCAGAAGCCAAAGGCGACAATTCTCCCGTAACGCTGGCCGATAAACAAGCACATGAGGTTATTACTGAGACATTGCAACCTTCAGGATTGCCTGTATTAAGTGAAGAAGGAAAAACCATTCCCTACGAAGAGCGAAAGCATTGGGAACACTTCTGGATGGTTGATCCACTCGATGGCACCAAAGAGTTTCTGAAACGCAACGGAGAGTTTACCGTAAATATAGCGTTGATCCGGCAGGGCGTGCCTGTATTAGGCGTTGTGCTGGTACCCGTTACCGGCGATATATATTTTGGTGCCGAAGGAACAGGCGCCTTTGTAAAAAGAATGCAGATAACCAGCAAGCTCGGTCACAGATTGCCCATCGATTTACAACAGCCGGGCCTTCGCGTGGTAGCTTCGCGCTCGCACATGAATGACGAGACAAGAGCATTCATCCAATCCTTGAAACAACCTTCGTTGGTATCGCAGGGTAGCAGCCTCAAGTTTATGCTGCTCGCAGAAAACAAAGCTGATGTTTACCCCCGATATGCACCTACCATGGAGTGGGATACTGCCGCTGCCCATGCCATTCTGCATGAGGTGGGGATGAAGGTATACCACCTCGGCCGCGGCAATGAGGAGTTGCTTTACAACAAGGAAACCCTGCTCAATCCATATTTCCTGGTCCGATAACATCCCTTCCAAAGGCCTCAAAATCACAGGTTTTAACACTCGTAATAAAATTCTTCAAAAAAAACGCTCATTATTTCGAAACCGTTATTAACTTAACACCGTTAATTAAATTGTTACTCGCAAAAAGTCATGACCATTGCATCCAGAAAAGAGCGTCAGAAAGAAGAGTTGAGATCACGGATCCTTCAGGCTGCTAAGGAATTGTTTATTGAGCGCGGTTTTGAAGACACCTCCATCCGCAACATTGCAGAGCGCATCGAGTACTCACCCACTACAATCTATCTATACTTTAAAGACAAAGACGATATCTTCCGGGCATTGCACCTGGAAGGGTTCATCCTGCTCAATCAATACTTTCGTGCGCTGGAACATGTGCAGGATCCATTCGAGCGGCTCAAAGCTGTCTGCAAGACCTACATCAATTTTGCACGTGAAAATGGAGAGTTTTATGACCTGATGTTCATTAATCGTTCTCCGATCAATGCCATTACGAAAGATGAATCGAAGTGGGAGGAAGGTCAGCGTGCATTCGGGTTTCTTGTGAATACTGTGCAGCAGTGCATTGACAAAGGATACTTTGAAGGCATGGATGCCGAGGTGCTGTCTTTCACCTTATGGTCGATGGTGCACGGTATCTGCTCGCTCAAAATACGTAACCGCTGCGATGACGTGGTGACTGAAGCTACCCGCATCGACCTGGATAAGAAAGCTGCCGACATTATTGTGCAAATTTTAGATCGCATGCACCCCAAAAAGATACAATAAATTTTTTTGCTCTACGACTTAACACTGTAAACTAAAATATCGATGAAAACCTTTTCCCTGAAGACCCTAATTACACTTTCCTGGCTGGCGATTGTGCTTCTCGCCACAGCCGTGCAGGCACAGCCCGCATTGGAGAGTTATGTACAAGAAGGCCTGAAGAGCAACCAGGTACTGCAGCAGAAGAGCATTTCTTTGCAGCAGGCGCAGCAATCATTGCAGATCGCAAGAACCTATTTCCTGCCATCTGTTACTTTATTAGGCGACTATACATCAGGAGAAGGCGGGCGTTCCATTGCTATACCCATCGGCGATCTGCTGAACCCGGTATATACCTCGCTGAACCAGATGACCAACAGCGATGCCTTTCCGCATGTGGAGAATGTAAAACAGAATTTCTTTCCCAGGAATTTTTACGATGCACGGGTGCGCACGTCTATGCCCATTATTAACACCGATCTATACCTCAACCGAACGATACAAAGTCAGCAGGTAATGATGAAGGAGTTTGAAGTAGAGTTATACAAACGCGAACTCGTGCTCAACATCAAAGAGGCTTATTACAACTACCTCTCCGCTGTGGCCGCAGTAGGTATATATGAAAGCGGGCTTGGTCTGGTAAATAAAAATGTGGCGATAAACGAATCACTGCTGCGCAATGGTAAAAGCCTTCCGGCTAATTACCTACGCTCGAAGAGTGAAGCTGAACGCGTGAAATCAGAGTTGAACAGCGCACAAAATAAAGTTGCCAACGCGAAAAAGTATTTCAACTTCCTGCTCAATAAAGATCTGGATTCACCCATCAACGCCACAGTAGATGATTTGCAGGAAGCTGCTATAGCCGATACCACGGCCTCTACCGTGCAACAGCGCGAAGAGTTGCAGATGATCCAGACGGCACGTGCCATCAATCAATCATCGTTGCGCATGAACCGACTGTCGCGCGTGCCGAAAGTAAATGCGTTTATTGACCTCGGCTCGCAGGCATCCAACTGGCAAGTGAACCACGATTCCCGCTATTATCTCGTAGGCGTAAATCTTTCGCTGCCGTTGTTCCAGGGCTTTCGTAACAACATGAACATTCGCCAGAGCAAACTGGAAATACAGAAGACTGAATTTAATCTGCAGAACACCACACGACAGCTTCAGTTATCGGTGTCTATAGCGCGCAATAATCTGCATACCACCATTCAAAATTATGCGGCTTCTCAGGAACAATTGAAATCGGCACAGAGCTATTTCAACCTGATCGATAAAGGATACCAGCAAGGCGTTAATACCCTCATTGAGTTTCTCGATGCACGCAATCAGCTCACCGCATCACAGCTTCAGCAAAGCCTTCGCTTGTTCGAAATGCTAACGGCGCAGGCAAGGCTCGAACGCGAAACTGCTTCCTATACACTTTAAAAAATCATCTCACCTAAAACATTGTATACTCGTATGAAAAAATTCACCACTCACTTCACCGCTACAGCGTTGATCCTCGCGCTGCTGCTGCTTCTGCTACAGGCTTGTACCGATAGCAAAGGAAAAACCGTAAGCATTCCATCCGGTGCTGATCCTGTTCCGGTAAAAGTAATGGCTCTCGAAAAAACATCAGCTGCCAGCGCCATCAAAGCCTCCGGACAGTTAACTACCGATGACGAGACTGTATTGTCGTTCAAGATCGGAGGTGTAGTAAATACCGTGCTGGTAAAAGAGGGCGATCGTGTACAGAAAGGTCAGCTATTAGCAACCCTGAATCTTACCGAGATCAACACTCAAGTGTCGCAGGCACGGCACGGTTACGAGAAGGCACAACGCGACTTTCAACGCGTTACCAATTTGTATAAAGATAGTGTGGCCACACTCGAACAACTCCAAAATGCAGAAACAGCTTTTGCCGTAGCGAAAGAACAATTACAGGCAGCTACCTTCAACAGAAGCTTTGCCGAGATACATGCACCGGAGAGTGGCTATGTATTGCACAAGTTTGTAAATGCAGGGCAGGTGGTCAGCACCGGCAATCCTATACTTACTACCAATGGTGCAGCAAAAGGCAAGTGGGTATTAAAAGTAAGTGTAAGCGATAAGCAATGGAGCACAGTTAATCTGCAGGATGCTGCGGTTGTACAGATTGATGCATTCCCCGGCAAAACATTTCAGGCAGTAGTAAGTCGTAAGTCAGAAACATCCGATGTGCAGACCGGTACATTTACCATCGAGCTGCAATTGAAAACAGAAGGTATAAAACTGGCTTCCGGTATGTTTGCACAGGCTACTATTCAATCCGGCAAACCGGTTTCATCATGGAGTGTTCCTTACGAAGCCGTGCTGGATGCCAATGATAACGAAGGCTTTGTGTTTGTTACCTCCGACCGCAAGACCGCGCGCAAGCAGCCCGTGGTAATTGAATCGTTCAATGGCCAGACCATACGCATCAGCAAAGGTCTTGAAGAAGCCGACGCACTGATCGTTGCCGGCAGTGCTTATCTCTCCGATAATTCTCCCATCACCATTGTAAAATAACTGCGCTATGAAAATTTCAGAATATGCAGTAAAGAACTACCAGTTCACGCTGGTAATGTTCCTCATGGCAGTGGCACTGGGTATAACAACATTGTTTACCATGCCGCGCAGCGAAGACCCGGAAGTGGAGTCGCCACAGTATGCCATCATCGTGGTATATCCCGGTACAAGCCCCAAAGACATGGAAGAGCTTATTGTTGATCCGGTAGAAGAAAAGATCAACGAGCTGGAAGATATGAAGCGCGTGCGCACCACCATCAGCGATGGTTTGGCGGTGTTTCGCGTAGAATATAAATATGAAAGCGATCCAGATGAAAAATACCAGGAACTGGTGCGCGAGATCAACAGCCTTCGTCCGGAATTGCCAAGCGACATCTATAGTCTTGAGATCAACAAGTTTCAACCTTCAGATGTTAATGTCGTGCAAATAGCGCTTATATCAGAGAATGCTTCGCGCACCCGTATGAAATATTATGCGGAGGAATTGAAAGATCAACTCGAACGTATACCGTTGCTGAAGAACGTGGAGGTACAGGGACTTCCGGAACAGATCGTGCGCATTGAGCTTCGCCTCGAAAAAATAGCGCAGATGCATATACCACTCGATGCCATCATGGGCAGCCTGCAAAGCGAGATGGCCAATATACCCGGCGGAAGTGTGGAAGCTGGCTCAAAGTCGTTCAGCGTAAAAACCAGTGGTAACTATAAATCCCTCGAAGAAATTCAGAACACCATTGTATACTCTGCCAACAATAAAAATATACAGCTTAAAGATGTAGCCGATGCCTACACTACGTTTGAAGAAACAAAGCACATCACACGACTGAACGGACATCGCTGCGTGTTTGTAGTAGCGGCACAGAAGCCGGGCCTGAACATAACCAACACCCAGAAGGTATATAAACCAGTGCTTGAAACGTTCGCTACCACATTGCCATCGAATATTGATATGGTACACCATTTCGATCAGGCCGACAATGTAAATGGTCGTCTGTCCGGATTGGGTAAAGATTTTCTGATCGCAATTCTGTTAGTGTCAATTACACTGCTGCCCTTGGGCTGGCGTGCTGCTACGGTGGTGATGATCTCTATACCATTATCACTGGCCATTGGTTTGGTGTTGTTGAATTTGTTAGGCATCAACCTCAACCAGTTAAGTATAGTGGGGCTTGTTGTAGCGTTAGGTTTACTGGTAGACGACAGCATTGTGGTAGTCGAAAACATTGAACGCTGGATGCGCGAAGGACACACGCGACTGGATGCTACGCTCAAAGCTACACGACAAATTGGTTTGGCTGTAGTGGGTTGTACCGTAACACTGATCATCGCTTTTATGCCACTGGTATTTTTACCCGAAGGGGCCGGTGATTTTATCCGTGGTTTACCCATGGCGGTGATCATGGCTGTGCTCGCTTCCATGCTTGTATCCATTACAGTAATTCCATTCCTGTCAAGCCGTATACTGAAAACCCATGAGCATGCAGATGGTAATGTATTTCTCCGTGTGTTGCAGAAGATGATCCACGGCAGCTATGCGCGCCTGCTGGACAAAGCGTTGAAGTATCCCATTGTTACCACCGTGGTTGCTGGTTTGATATTCTTCGGTTCGTTGCAATTGTTTCCCGTGATTGGCTTTGCCTTGTTCCCCGCGTCTGAGAAACCACAGTTCATCATCAATACCATTACACCGTTGCAAACCAACCTGGAACAGACGGATTCGGTTTCCCGATACGTTGAGCGCGTGGTGAGTAAAATTCCGGAAGTAAAATTCTATGCATCCAATGTCGGAAAGGGAAATCCGAGAGTATACTATAACGTTTCGCAGGAGAACGAGCGCACTGATTTTGCACAGACCTTTGTACAACTGGATGAACACACATCACCTGACAAGAAGCTTGAGATCATCAACAAACTGCGGGAAGAGTTTCATCAGTATGCAGGCGCAAAAATTGAAGTAAAGAATTTTGAGCAAGGTCCTCCGGTAGTAGCACCGGTAGAGGTACGGTTGTTTGGCGACAACCTCGATACCTTGCGGGCATTGGCCGGCCGCGTGGAAAGCATGATGCAGCAAACCGAGGGTACACTCTATGTGAACAACCCGGTAAGCAATCTCAAAAGCGATATGCGCGTGGTAATTAACCAGGAGAAAGCACGCATGACGGGCATCAACACCGTAGATATAGATCGCACCATTCGCCTGGCCATTGCCGGGCTCAATGTCGGCAATTTTTCTGATGCGGAAGGCGAAGACTATGATATATACCTTACCACACCGAAGCAGGAACGCGCCACACTTGC
>NZ_DAIQRQ010000087.1:0-15367 GCF_036786105.1 Ohtaekwangia sp. | reverse complement strand
ATTTTGAAACGCTATACCCGGAGGTATACGATCAGCACCCGGTAAGTAAATGCAAGCTCCACATGATGAAGGCCGTAACAGAAAAACCCGTGCATATAGGCCCTACGCTGTGTGCCGGGCTTACACTAAGACATTATGCCGCCTTCGGCAAATGCCCTTCGCTGAAATTGCTCGACGAGCGCTACGATAAACAGTCAGAAGATTTTAAGAAGCACGGTGTGCATGTGTTACTCGCACAGAACGAAGCGGGCGAACTTATCATTGGCGATTCTCATCATTACAGTCGTACCGTAGAGCCATTCGACCCGGAATTTATTAATGAAATTATACTCAACTATCTGCACGAGTTTGTAGACCTCGGCAACTATAAAATTACCGAACGCTGGCACGGCATCTATTCAAAGCTTCAGGGTAACATCAGCCTTGTGCTCGAACCTCAGCCCCATGTGACGATCGTAAACGGACTGGGCGGAGCCGGCATGTCGCTCAGCTTCGGTTTAGCAGAAGAGGTGATGGGGAAGTTGTGAGATTGGAGATTGTAAAATTGAAAGATTATAAAATTACAAGATTACTGAAGCAGACGAATTTTTTAATCTTACAATTTTCCAATTCCCTCTTTCACTTCGACAGGATAAAATAAATCACCAGCATCACTACCTTCTTGCGCGATTTGTTAACGGGTATATGGGGGATGGATGCATCAAAATATATAGAGTCGCCTTCTTCCAGTTGAATTACTTCGTTGTTGATCTGGTACTCGCAGCTTCCGCTGATTATATATTTAAACTCATAGCCATCGGTGGTGGTGGGTTTGCCTTTGGCTCCCGGTTCAAGCGTTAGCAGTACAGCATCCATGCTGCAGTTGGTGATGTTCTGCGATAGTATAAATTCATAATGAAATCCGGTGCGGCCTTCACGCTCCATGGGCATGTATTGATCTTTCTTAATCAGCAAGTAATCTTTGCCATTGCTGAGCACCATATCCTGAAAGAAATCCTTGAGCGATATATCCAGCGATTGAATAATGGTAACAAATACAGGTAAAGACGGAATGGTGCGTGAGTTCTCTACTTTTGAAAGCAGCCCTTTACTTACGTTAGAGCGGGAGGCAAGCTCTTGTATCGTCAGATTTTTTTCGAGTCGCGTAGCTTTGATCTTCTGTGCTATACGTGATACAACTTCATTGTCGACCATAGGGATTGTTTACTGATTGTAAACATAGAAAAATGTTGTGCACGGATAAACCCGGTTGCAATCCTGTTATTACGCATTAAATGAATGTTACGCTCCGAAACGGTTTCAATTCATTGTATTGCAAGTTTCTTATTTGTCAATCTCCATTTCGTTAATAGAAGTTTCATTTTTTATGCGAAAGTTTAATTCACACGTAATGTTCGTCTAAACGCTACTTTAATTGTATTAACAACCTTTGACGTGAATTTGAAGCAAGACTATAGCAGCTTGTGCACAAGCTGTATATAGTATGCCCGCTTTGAATGAAGAGACACAACCCTAACCCATTAAATTATTTATGAACGAATCTCTACAGCAGCGTGTACGTTCTTTAGGAACACGATCCAGACGATCGCTGCTCACCGTGGCAGCCTGGATCCTGGCCGTTTGTGCTTACGCACAAACTTCTGTTACCGGTCGCGTTACGTCCGGTGAAGATGCATCCCCGCTTCCGGGAGTAAATATACTCGTGAAGGGAACAGCCATCGGAACCATTACCGATGCAGATGGCCGCTATTCTATCTCTGTTCCCACAGCCGATGCAACCCTGGTTTTCTCCTTTGTAGGCTATATATCGCAGGAAGTTGCGCTGGCCGGAAGAACTTCTGCAGATATAGTATTGGCCAGCGATGCTACACAATTATCCGAAGTGGTTGTTACTGCCCTGGGTGTTGAAAAGGATGTTGCCAAACTTGGTTACTCGCAACAGAAAGTTAACGGCAGTGAGCTTGTAAAAGCACGCGAACCAAACGCTATGAACTCGCTGGTGGGTAAGGTAGCAGGACTTACGGTAGGTGCTTCTTCTGAAATGCTCGGTCGGCCGCAGTTGGTGTTGCGCGGTGAGACAAACCTGCTCATCGTTGTAGATGGTGTCCCCGTTGTATCAGATACCTGGAACATCAGCCCTGACGATATTGAAAGTTATACTGTATTGAAAGGCCCTGCTGCTGCTGCGTTGTATGGTTCGCGCGGACAGAACGGTGCCATTATGATCACCACCAAGAAAGGTACAAGCGATAAACGCGGCTTTGCGATCGACTTCAATTCGAGTACAATGGTCGATAAAGGCTTCCTTACTATACCGAAAGTACAGAATGAATACGGACCCGGTGAGTATAACACCTATCGCTTTGGTGATGACGATTTCGGCCAGAAGAACGGATATAACCAAAACGATTATGATGTATGGGGCCCCAAGTTCAACGGACAGTTAATTTCTCAATATGATAGTCCGTTCGATCCGGCAACAGGTGTTCGCGCTGCTACACCGTGGGTGGCGCGTGGTAAAGATAACCTGCAACGTTTTTTGCGCGCGGGTATTCTCTCTACAAATAATATAGCGATTGCCAGCAGCACCGATAAGTATGATATACGTGCATCTGTATCGCACACCTATCAGCGCGGTATTGTGCCGAATACAGACTTGAACATCGATAACTTCAATGTTTCTACCGGCTATAATTTCAGCAAGAGGCTGCGCATTGAGTCAAACATCAACTATAATCGCCAGTATACCGATAATATACCCGATGTGAATTATGGTCCGAACAGCTTGATCTATAACATCGATGTGTGGGCCGGCGCTGACTGGGATATCAACGCTCTGAAGAATTACTGGCAGCCCGGTAAAGAAGGTGTACAGCAACGTAACTTCGAGTATATCCGCTATAACAACCCTTGGTTTGTAGCACACGAGTGGTTGCGTGGCCACCACAAAACCGATATATATGGTTATGTAGCCTTGAAGTATGATCTTACGGATTGGCTGAAAGCTTCGATACGTACACAGATTACCAGTTGGGATCTCACCCGAACAGAGAAATTCCCATTCTCAGCTTCTGCCTACGGGCGTGATCAAAAGCAGGGAGACTATCGCGAAGATAAACGCGCGCTGTTTGAAAATAACACAGACGTTCTCCTGAACTTCAACAAAGACATTACACCGAGCTTCAACGTGTCGGGTCTTGTGGGAGGAAATCTTCGTACCTATAATTTCAATTCTTCCTATATCACAACCGATTATCTGAATGTTCCCGGAGTATATAACTTTGCTAACTCGAAGAATCCGGTAAAGGCGTATAACTATACTGCACCGATGCAGGTAGGAAGTGGCTACTATTCACTGGATCTTTCGTATGGTCACTATGTAACCGTATCAACAACCGGTCGTTATGATAAATTCTCCAACCTGCCCAGCGGCTATAATTCCGGTTTCTATCCTTCTTTTGGTTTGAGCACGGTAATCAGCGACTATGTAAATCTGCCCGAAGTATTTTCATTCCTGAAGTTCAGAACATCGTATGCCAATGTGAAGAACACCAACACACAGACTACCATCGGACCAGCATGGATGGCCAGTGGGTTGAGCAATCCATTGGGATATGGCGATACCTATCAATCAGCGTATGACGGACCGATTATTGTAGAGCCGCTATACTATAACACCGGCAGACCTTACAACAACGTTCCGGCAGTATATATCAACAGCATTGTAGGATCAAAGACGTTGAAAGTAAGCTCCAACTCTTCTTACGAACTGGGTATGGATCTCAAGATGCTGGAGAACAGAATCGGGGTGGGTGTAACGTACTTCGATGCCATCAAAGGGCCTGGTATAGCAACGGATCCCTGGAGCTCTGCTTCCGGATACCTGGGAGGTCTGGTGAACGCAGTAAAAACAGAGAAGAAGGGTTGGGAGGTTGCGTTGAACGCTACGCCTCTTAAACTGGACAACGGTTTTACCTGGAATGTAGCCGCGAACTGGTCTACCTATGTAGAGCGCTATAAGGAATTTTACAATGGCCTCAACCAGATAAACGGTGGTTATATAAATGCTGACTCTCGCATTACCTATAAAGTGGGTGATCGCGTAGACGGTAACTACGGCTATAAATTCTACCGCGACAAAGAAGGCAACATTATACACAAAGCCAACGGTGACCCTTACAAAGACAATCTGGTAGCACAGAAGCTGGGTAATTATAACCCTGACTGGGTTTGGTCTGTAGTAAATACAGTAAGCTATAAGAACTTCACGCTGAACTTCCAGTTCGATGGTCGTGTAGGTGGTGTTGGCCAGGACTATGTATATAAGAAATTGCTGCAAGGTGGCCGGGATATATCTACAGTACAAGGAGCTTATGGCGCAGCACGTCTTGCGGAATTCAACGCTAATCCAAACGACATCAAGTATAACGACAATCTGCAGCCGTTGCCAACCTACGTTGGGCAAGGTGTAGCGCTGGCAGCCGATTCTCCAGACCCGGATGTTGATCCTAACACCGGAAAGATCAAAAACCTCGATCAGCTGAAGCTCGTGCCGAACACAACAGCCTACTCACTACAAGACTATATCGGAACAGAAACTAAGTTTGATGAGCGTGTGCTGATCAGTAAAACGTTTACCAAGCTGCGCCAGGTAACGCTTACATACAATATTCCTGGCAGCATTATGCAACGCACTGCTTTCCGGGCAGCCAGTGTGTCATTCGTAGGCCGTAACCTGTTATACTTTGCCAAACGCAAGGATATTGACTGGGATTCTTTCATTGGAACCTATACTGCAGCGCAAGATCTGCGGTCTCCGACTCTGAGACGCTACGGTATAAACATCAACCTAACCTTTTAAAGAATAAAGTATATGAGTAGATATAGCAAACTGTTTTTCACAATGCTGGTAGTCGCTGTATGCGGATGCCAGAATTATGATGAATTGTCCAAGAACCAGAACGTGCTTACCAGTGCGCCTCCGTCACTCATTCTGCCGGGTGTTATAGAACACATGAACAATGAGAATGCGTGGAGTGGCAAGCAGGGTTCCATGAGTGCGGCACAGTTCTTTGTGAGCACATACGACTATTACGGAACCAACAATTACGATCAGGCACCTTTTACCAAAGGCACGGATAACTTCGAGTATACAGAGGTACTTCAAAATGTAGTGCAGATGGAGCTTGAAGCCAGGAAAGGTGCTTCTACCGATCTGAATCCATATTCGGCACTGGGCAAGTTTTTCAAAGCCTATTACTTCAACATCATGTCGCAGAAACTTGGTGATGTGCCGTTGTCGCAGGCATTGCAGGGTGCAAATGGTAAAACACCTGAGTACGACACACAGAAAAATGTATATATCCAGATACTGAAATGGCTGGATGAAGCAAACGCAGACCTGGCCAGTATCATTGCAACCGGCAACCCTAACTGTGTGGGTTCGTATTGCAAGAGTATAGCAGGCGATGAATTTATGGGCAACAGCCTGGCAGGCTGGCAGAAGATTGTAAATACGTTTACTCTTCGCGTATTGATCAGCCTGAGTAAAAAAGAGAACGATGCTGATCTGAAAATCAAAGATAAATTTGCAGCGATCATTGGTAATCCGGCAACCTATCCGGTAATGGAAAGTCTGGAAGATAACCTTCAATATAAGTACAACGCTTCGTATAACAACTATCCGAAAAACCCTACCAGTCAGGGCCGCGATGCACAGCGCGAGAATGTGGCGTCTGCATTCCTCAATGTTACAACAGCACTGAACGATCCGCGCACCTTTATAGCGGCAACACCGGCTCCGAATGAGATACAGGCTGGTAAATCATTTACAGATTATGCTGCGTATGTTGGGGCTCCTGCAGGATTGAGTATGAGCGATCTTGGCAATAACGCACAAGGCGGTAAATATTCATTTATCAACGCGCTTCGTTACTATGCTGATTTTGCCGGATCGAAAGCTGAGCCTGCTATCATTATCGGTTATCCTGAGCTTTGCTTCAATATAGCAGAAGGTTTAAACCGTGGCTGGGCTTCAGGCGATGCTGAAGACTGGTATGTAAAAGGTATAACTGCCTCGATGGAACACTTCGGTATAGTGGATGGAAGTGATATCACGGTAGGAAACAACTTGTCAACCGTGATCTATGGAACCGTAATGAATATATCAGTAACCGATTACCTCAATCAGAGCAGTGTGCAGTATAAAGACGGTGCCGATGGTCTTGAACAAATCCTGACACAGAAGTATATTGCTTTCTGGCAGAACTCTAACTGGGAAGCGTTCTTCAATCAACGCAGAACCGGTGTGCCTGCATTCTCTACCGGTGTAGGAAATGGTAACGGTAACAAGATCGCCGTTCGCTGGCAATATCCGGTAGCGGAAGCAGCCACTAATGCGAAGAATTACAATGCTGCTGTGCAACGACAGTTTAGCGGCAGTGACGACCTCGATGGTGTTCTTTGGATACTTCAATAGTTAGCCTATAGATACGAAATGGAAACACCCGGAGATTTTCTTCGGGTTGTTTTCTTTATATATAGTCAGATCAAACCCAAACAACCTATGTCAAATCGCAGAGAATTTTTAAAGAGAACTGCATTAGCAGGTGTAGTTACCAGTATTGTTCCCAACTGGCTTCATGCGAAGGCAGTGGATGTTCCGCTGAGTAAAAGTAAAAAACGCGCTTTGCGCATAGCGCATATCACGGATGTGCACATGCTCGATCAGACCAATGCAGAGAAATGTTTTGCCCGTGTGCTGCGCGAGATTAATGCGATGAAAGATAAACCCAATCTGATTATCAACACGGGTGACTCGGTAATGGATGAAAATCACCAGACATTGCAAACAGTAGAAACACGCTGGGCTGCGTGGAATAAAATTGCCAAAGCCGAGAACGCTCTTTCTATATATAGCGCACTTGGGAATCATGATGTATGGTATGGCCCGGATGAAACACTGGATGCTGAGTATAAAAAAGACAAGCGCTATGGAAAGCAGTGGGCTATACAGGAATTGAAGTTGCCCAATCGTTACTATGCCTTTGAAAAGAACGGTTGGAAGTTTATAGCACTCGATAGCATCAATGGCGAGAACGGTTATCAATTGGATGACGAACAGTTCGCCTGGCTGGAAAAGGAACTGTCGAAAAATTCTTCTATGCCAGTACTGGTATATAATCACGTTCCTATCCTGTCAATGGGTGCACTGCTATACTATACCAAACGCAAGCCGCTTGACGAAGTAACATTTCCGGCAGGCGATATGCACAATGATCACCAGCGTCTGAAAGACCTGTTCTTCAGAAATAAACAAGTGAAGCTTGCCTTGAGTGGCCACGTACATTATGTTGATGCCGTAGAATACCTCGGCGTAAAGTATTTCTGCAATGGAGCGGTGTCGGGCAACTGGTGGGGCAATCCGTTGGCATTGGATGAATTTGCCCCGGTATATGCCATCATCGATTTGTATGAAGACGGATCGTCTGATCACAGCCTGGTATATTACGATTCTAAAGTGTAGTCTTTGTGTAGACGAACAGCACGGGGTGATTTATGCACAAGGCTATGGGGTATGCGGGATTCGAAAGGGACTTGTGCCAGTTATTTTACCTTCGCTTCAAATGGACGTAACACTCAACGTAACAAAAAGATAAATCGCTTCATGCAGGCGTGATTATTATCTAATGGTAGAATAAAGTTATTCTCACCGTATCGTAATATGCGTTTTGCACCTTCGTACATGTTTAAAAGATTTCTTCTGCTTTGTCT
This sequence comes from Ohtaekwangia sp., assembly GCF_036786105.1. Taxonomy (NCBI): domain Bacteria; kingdom Pseudomonadati; phylum Bacteroidota; class Cytophagia; order Cytophagales; family Fulvivirgaceae; genus Ohtaekwangia; species Ohtaekwangia sp. The sequence continues at coordinate 7,594 of NZ_DAIQRQ010000087.1, read as the reverse complement.
GGTGATTTCTGGCTCCTGTGTTTTTGCGCAGGAGCGCCAGACGGAGAATGTGATCGTTGTTACGCTTGATGGTTTTCGTTGGCAGGAGGTGTTTACCGGGGCCGATTCATCGCTTATTCGCGATAAAGAGTATGTACATGATCAGAATGTACTTAATGCATTCTGGGATAGCTCGTCCGTTGTACGGAGACAAAAGTTGTTGCCGTTCTTCTGGAACGTCATTGGCACCGAAGGCCAGCTCTACGGTAACCGTAACGTTGGCAACCGGGTAAATTGTGCCAATCCCTACTGGTTCTCATATCCGGGCTATAGCGAGATGATGACAGGTTTTGTTGACAAGGGCATTCGCTCCAATGATAAAAAGGAAAATCCCAACAGTACAGTATTAGAGTATATTCATAAACAACCGGAATATACCGGCAAGGTAGCGGTGTTTTCTACCTGGAACGTAATCCCCTATATCGTTCGTGCCCAGGCCAGCGGTATTCCGGCCAATGCCGGCGAAGAGCATGCTAACGGTGATACACTCACCGACAGCGAGATGTTACTAAATGAATTACAACCCATTCTCAAAAATCATCATGGTGAACGATATGATGCGTTTACATTCTATTATGCTTTTGAATATCTGAAGCGCGAGCGACCACATGTGATGTTTATCAGCTTTGATGAAACGGATGAACACGGACATGGCGGCCGCTATGACGAATACCTGAAATCAGCACATCATACCGACCGCATGATCGGTTTGCTCTGGAACTGGCTGCAATCGCAGGATCAGTATAAAGGCAAGACCACGTTGCTCGTTACCACCGACCACGGTCGTGGACTGGCAGCGCGAAAAGGATGGAAGAACCACGGCCGTTTGATACCCGGTTCAAGCCAGATGTGGTTTGCTGTAATCGGGCCCGATACACCCGCGTTAGGTGAGATGAAAAATGAAGGCCAGTACTTTCAAAAGCAGGTAGCAAAAACGATCGCTGCATTCCTGGGTATGCAATATGAGAATACGGAGCCCGTAGGCCCGGTTGTAGAGAGCATGTTCGTTCCTGAATTACTCTCCGACAATCGCGCTATACATTAGGGCTAATTATTCCTCGAATCTCTGATTATTTCCGATATATCTTTGTTTGTATCTTTCGAAGAAGTTACGAAAGGTAAAGATGAAGAACGTTCGGCTGGTGCTTGGTAGTGGCGGTGCCCGGGGTATGGCACACATTGGTGTTATTGAAGAGCTTTTGAAAGAAGGGTATACCATTCGCGAAATAGCCGGTTGTTCGATGGGTGCGGTGGTGGGGGGTATATATTGTGCCGGCTATCTGCATGAATACAAGCGCTGGCTCATCAATCTCACCAAGCTCGATGTGTTCCGCCTGCTGGACTTCACGTTCTCAACGCATGGATTTGTAAAAGGCGAACGTGTATTCAAAGCCATAGAAGAATTTATAGGCGATCATCAGATTGAGCGTTTCCCTATACCTTTTACTGCTGTGGCTACGGATATGACCAGTCGTAAGGAAATACACTATAAAAGCGGAAGTTTGTTCAAAGCGCTGCGTGCTTCCATTGGTATACCTACAGTGTTTACGCCAGTGATCGATGGCCGTTTACAACTGGTAGATGGCGGTGTGCTGAATCCGTTACCCTTAAACGTAATTACACGCGAACCTGACGATCTGGTAGTAGCGGTAAATTTGAATGCAGCCGTGCCGACTCATCATAACAATCATCACCCGCCAACCGAGAATAAAGAGCAGGCGGCTTATCTGAAAATGCTGAATGCTTTTCGAACGCAGGTATTGAAGATGGATGTTCATCATGCAGAAGAGCAGGCTGAGCGTTTGGGATTTCTCGACTTGTTGAACCGCTCGTACGATCTGACGCTCGATCGACTAACAGAACTGACGATCGATATGCACAAGCCCAATATCGTGGTAAATATATCGCGCGATGCCTGCGGTATCTTTGAATTTTACCGCGCCAACGAAATTATAGAAGAGGGCAGAAAGGCCTTTCGTGAAGCATACCTGAAGCATAGACCTGCGTGACCTTCTGCAAAAAGAATTTTTAGAACGGGCTCTTCTCCAGTTTTACACCTTGTGGTAGAGCAAAGAATTTATCTTCCAGCGTCATCGGCTTTACTTCGGTAGCCATGCTTTCGAGTACAAACTGTGGTGTTTCAATGGTCATCTTCAGGGGCAACGCCTGTGCCCGCGAAAGATATTCGTAAAAGTTACCATACTTGAAGTTTGCAAAAAGCTTTGGATCAACTTTCAATTTGGTGTTAAAGTAATATTTCTGCATGCCCGATTTGCAAGTCAACGTTACTTCATCGCAGGTATAGCCTAACACATTGAGGACTCCTTTTTTTACTTCGGCTTTGATCACTTCATCCGGATTTACAGCGGCATCGATCCAGAGAAGTGATTCCGAGCTCGCCATTTTATTATATAGTTTATTGTCTTTTGGCACGTATACCTGCCATTGGAAAAATGTGCCGTTGGCATTGATCTTAAAGTGACTGCCTTTTATGAAATAATCCTGTTTGTCGCCCATCATCAGTGTAAACTGTTGGTCAGTAACGTTGGGCAATTTGCTTTTATACTGGTTCTGATAAACAATTTTTCCTTCAAACGGCTGGGCTATAGCTGCAGAGAGTGTAACGAGTAATGCAAAGAGAATGGTTAGTTTTTTCATTGCGATATAAAATTGAAATATAGTTTACGGATGGTGATGTGGTTTACGGTCTCGGTCGCAGGGCTTCCAGAAAGTGTTGTGCACCTAATCACTGCCCTCATCGCTCTGAAGATTTTTTTCGTCTTCAGCCGGATGGTGCTTTATGGCACGCATATCTTCGGGTGTCAGCATCATATATACTTTTGTCGAACATGCTATACCTTCGTATGCAGGCGCGCCATGGCACGAACCGGAAAGGTACCTGCACCTTTAAATTTAGGAGGAACCGCACTGAAAGTAAATCCATCCTCCGGCAGGAGCGACAAATTGCAGAGATGTTCTACGATCAGTATATCGGCACCCAGCAATGTTGTATGCGTGGGGCGACTTTTGGTACGTGTGTCGTCAATGTTATGTGAATCTATACCTACAAGTTTCACATGGCAATCGCGAAGATATTCGGCAGCTTCACGTGTCACGAACGGGTGATTCTCATAATACTTCTCCGTGTTCCAGTGCGCATCGCCCCAACCCGTGTGCAGCAATACAGCACGGTTGCGTATTTCGTAGTTCTTTACATGATCAACGGTGATTGCCATGGTATCTGCAAAGGGCACACGAATCACAATACCTTCAAGATCAGCGAAAGCTTCCAACGGTACTTCTGAAAGATCTTTACCATGTGCAAACCGGTGAAAAGGACAGTCGATATACGTGCCGGTGTTTGTTACCATTTCAATTTTGCCAATCTGAAATTCCGTTCCCTCTTCATATAATTTTCTCGAATCCTCACGGCTCAGATAATCGCAGATGATAGGAGCGGGTAAACCTTTATAAGTAACGAGACCATTCTCGATGGTATGACTTAAATCGATCAGCAGGCTTTTATCGCCAGTGCCATTGATCGGTTTTCGTTTATGATCTTCAGTGATGATCTTTTTGTTCAGAATCCTGGTTTCGCCCACCATCAGCAGGCGCATGTCGTTCACCAGGTAATCAGCAAGTTCCTTGTCAGTAATGTCATCTCCGGCTATATCGAGCCGAAAATCTTCTCCCTTTATTCCGCCACCGTTGGTAAAATAAATCTCGAAGTCGAATTTAACGCGTTTGGTCATGTGCATGGAGGTAAGATTAGATCAATAATAATAGTAAGCCCAATCGTAAACAACCGAATAATGTTTCACATAATGGATAATACCTTGTATGAACTGTGAGTAAATAAAGAACTTTCTGTAAACGATCTGTTAAAATTGAAACAGTTCGGATGAGGTATGGAGAGTGCCGCAAAAAGAACTATCTTTGCGCCTCAATTCAAGAAAAACGAGGAATTTGAGTATTTATGGACGTTAACAAGATCAGGAACATTGCGATTATTGCCCACGTAGACCACGGTAAAACCACTTTGGTGGACAAACTGCTCATGGCCGGTAAACTTTTTAAAGACCACGAGAACCCTGGCGAGCTTATCATGGACAGCAATGACCTGGAACGCGAACGTGGTATTACGATTCTGGCCAAAAACGTATCAGTACGTTACAAGGATTACAAGATCAACGTAATCGATACTCCTGGTCACAGCGACTTTGGTGGAGAAGTAGAACGCGTACTCAACATGGCCGATGGCTGCTTGTTGCTGGTAGATGCGTTTGAAGGCCCGATGCCACAAACCCGTTTCGTATTGCAAAAAGCGTTGCAACTGGGCCTCAAGCCTATAGTTGTTATCAATAAAGTAGATAAGAAAAACTGTACACCAGACGAAGTGCATGAGCAGGTATTCGAGCTCATGTTCCAACTCGATGCCAACGAAAATCAGCTGGACTTCCCGGCCTTCTATGGTTCGGCAAAACAAGGCTGGATGAGCACCGACTGGAAAACTCCTACCGATAGCATTACACCACTCCTCGATGGTATTATAGAATATATACCAGCTCCGAAAGTTGAGGAAGGTGCTACACAAATGCTGATCACTTCTCTTGAATATTCTTCATACATTGGTCGCGTGGCGATTGGTCGTGTGCACCGCGGATCGATCAAGACCGGTCAGCCAATCGCGCTGATCAAGCGCGATACCAAAGCCATTGTGAAGTCACGCATCAAAGACCTGTATGTATTCGAAGGTTTTGAAAAACAGAAAGTAGAAGAAGTAAAGGCTGGTGAAATTTGTGCACTGGTTGGTTTGGAAGGTTTTGAGATTGGCGATACAGTTGCCGATCCTGAAAAACCGGAAGCAATGAAGGCGATCACCATCGATGAGCCTACCATGAGCATGCTCTTTACCATTAACAACTCACCATTCTATGGTAAGGAAGGTAAATTTGTAACATCACGACACATCAAGGAAAGACTTGATAAAGAGTTGGAGAAGAACCTCGCGCTTCGCGTGGGCGATACCGGTTCTGCCGATTCATTCATGGTGTTTGGTCGAGGCGTACTGCACTTGTCTGTATTGATCGAGACCATGCGCAGAGAAGGATATGAACTGCAGATCGGGCAGCCACAGGTAATCTTCAAAGAGATTGATGGTGTGAAGTCTGAGCCTGTAGAAGAATTGACAATCGACCTTCCGGAAACGGATGCCGGTAAAGCAATTGAAACAGTATCGCAACGCAAAGGCGAGATGTCGAATATGGAGCCGAAAGGCGACCGCATGATTCTGAAGTTTACAATTCCTTCACGCGGTATCATCGGTTTGCGTAACTATTTGTTGAACGTAACAGCAGGTGAGGCGATTGTTACCCACCGCTTCAAAGAATATCAACCCTATAAAGGTGAGATACCCGGACGTATCAACGGTTCGCTGATTGTAATGGAGCAAGGCGAAGCAATTGCCTATAGCTTGAACAACCTGCAGGATCGCGGTAAATTCTTTATCGATCCAGGAGAGCCTGTATACGAAGGTCAGGTAATTGGCGAACACAGCCGCAGCGGTGACCTCGTGATTAACGTTACAAAAACCAAGAAGCTCACCAACATGCGTGCTTCCGGTGCTGACGAGAAAATGCGTATTGCACCTCCGGTGAAATTCTCATTGGAAGAAGCATTGGAATATATACAGTCAGATGAATATGTAGAAGTGACACCTAAGTCTATTCGTTTACGTAAAATCTATTTGAATGAGAACGATCGTAAACGCTTTGGGAAACAGTCATAACAAATGAGTAATAAAATATCCAGGCTCATCACCATGCTTTTGGTGATGAGTTCTTTTTTTGTAGCTGCCCAGAATCAGTCCAGCGAAGCCTTGGCATTGGAAACCTACGCAGATACACTGGTCGCCCGTGAAGATTTTGCCGGTGCCATCAAGATATACGATAAACTTATCGATAAATCAAGGCTCAAAACAGAAGAAGACTATCGCGTGCTTTATAAGCGTGCGTATGCTTACTTTGGAGCGAAGAACTTTCAGAAATCGTTGCAGGATGTAAATCAATATATAGCGAAGATTCAGGATCCACAGGCGAAGTTATTGAGGATATATATTAACCGACAGCTGGGAGATGACGCTGCACAGCTTACCGACCTGAATGAGTTTTTAAAAGAGAACCCGGATAATCCCGAGTTGCTGCGCTGGCGCGCCTCTGTTTACATGGATGCAGAGAACTATAAGCTTGCACAGAAAGATATACGGGCATTACTGGCGCAGCAGCCCAGCCCGGAAGTAGAAGCTTACCTGGGATTAACATATTACTATCAGAACAATCCCGACAGCGCGCTGATGGTATTTGATCACGTTATAGCACAGCAGCCATCGTTTATACAATCGTATCTCTATGCGGGCTCTATGTGCCTGGAGCAGGAAGCTTATCCGCTGGCGCTGGAGTATATCAATAAAGGTTTGAAGCAGGATCCATCCAACGCCACGTTATTGTTCTATAAAGGCGCAGCATTAGTGGAAGTTGACAAAACAGACGAAGGTTGCCGCTGCCTGCGCAAAGCCTTCGAAGCCGGCATGGATGAAGCGGCTGACTATCTGAAAGAATATTGCTACGGAGTGCATTAGAATTTATCACCGCAGATCAAGCGGATTTAACGCTGATGCATTTAAATCCGCGCACATCTGCGCGATCTGCGGGAAATAATTCGCTATATTTGACTACATGAGACAGGTGATTCAAGTTAGAGGAGTGAGTATAAAAGCAAGTCCGGCAAAAGATAAGAGTGGCCGGGAAGGATTCTTTATAGCCAAATCTGAGTTGACAAAAAGTAAAGCAAAAGATGTTATTGTGATAAAAACCGTTAGAGCAAAAAAAACAACTTCCAAAAAAACGACCCCAACTAAACGAGTAGCCCAAAAACAGATTCGTCCTGAAGTACAAGATTTACTGACTGAAATGAAAGACTATAAGGATGGAAAGTTAAAACTCCGTTCTTTAGATGACGTTGTCTAAATCTTTTGAAATCCTGATGTTCCCCACTTTTGAACGGGAACTCTCCAAAATCATTTCTTCTTATCCTCAATTTCGGCAGGATATAAGCCAACTGAAAGAATCGCTCAAAAAGAATCCTGAGCAAGGGAAACATTTGGGCGGAGGTATATATAAGATCCGAATAGAAATCAGCGGAAAGCCAGCAGGTAAACGTTATGGTGCAAGAGTGATTATCGCTGTGTTCACAAGCGATCGCGAAGTACTGCTGCTCAAAATATACGATAAGAGCGATACAAAAGATTTAACTCCCAGCGAGTTGACGGCTATCCGTAAAATGGTTGGTGAAATAAGAAAGCAACGGAAGAAGCGCTAGAATAGAATGAATTTGTTCCCACAGAACTCAAAGAATAACACAGATTTTTTTAATGCCTTCTTCTGCGTTTATCTGTGAGTTCTGTGGGAGACATTTTACATATTCCTTCTATACTGCCCGCCTACTTCGAAGAGGGCTTTTGTTATTTGTCCGAGGGAGCATACTTTGGTTGCTTCCA
>NZ_DAIQRQ010000086.1:0-15453 GCF_036786105.1 Ohtaekwangia sp. | reverse complement strand
TCTTACTTCTTACTTCTTACTTCTTACTTCTTACTTCTTACTTCTTACTTCTTAAACTTTCTCATAAATCACTGCCGCTCCCTGCCCTACTCCTATGCACATGGTGGCAAGGCCATAGCGGATGTTTTGTTTTTTCATTTCGTGGAGGAGGGTGGCGCTGATGCGAACGCCGCTGCAACCGAGGGGGTGACCGATGGCAATAGCACCACCGTTGACGTTTACTGTTTCAGGATCAAGATCAAGATCGCGTATGCAGGCTAAAGATTGAGAGGCAAAGGCTTCGTTGAGTTCGGTTAGTCCAATGTCGTTGATTTTTAGTCCGGCACGTTTCAATGCTTTTTGTGTTGCCGGTACTGGGCCTACGCCCATATAGGCCGGATCGACACCTGCTATCGCCATGGATACCACGCGTGCTATAGGTGTGAGATTGAATTTTTGAAGTATATCTTCTGATACCAGTATACTGGCAGCGGCGCCATCATTTATACCCGATGAATTTCCCGCGGTAACAGTGCCGTTTTCCTGGAAAGCAGGTTTCAGCGTTGCCAGCTTTTCGATTGAAGTAAGGCGCGGATGTTCGTCTTTCTCAAACAGAAAAAATTCATCGCGCGATTTAGGAACCGGTACCGGCACGATCTCTTCTTTAAATCTACCTGCTTCGTGTGCGCGCTGGTATCGCTGCTGCGACCGGAATGCAAAAGCATCCTGATCTTCACGCGACACTTCCCATTTCACTGCTACATTTTCGGCCGTTTCTCCCATGGAGTGTGGATGATATAGTTTCGAGAGCTTGGAGTTTATGAAGCGCCATCCGAGAGTGGTATCGATCAGTTCTTGTTTCCGTGTAAAAGATTCTTCCGCTTTGGCCATTACAAAGGGAGCGCGCGTCATGCTCTCGACACCGGCCGCTATATATACTTCTCCATTGCCCGTCATGATACCTTGCGCTGCCTGCATAATCGCCTGTAACCCGGAAGCACAGAGTCGGTTAACGGTAACGCCTCCTATATCAACCGGCAAACCTGCCAGCAATAACGCCATACGGGCAACGTTGCGGTTATCTTCACCGGCCTGGTTGGCGGCTCCTACAATCACATCTTCTATCAACGCTACATCGATGGATGGATTTCGTTTCAGCAGTTCTCGAATAGCATGTGCTGCGAGATCGTCAGGTCTTATGCTGGCGAGGGCACCGCCATATTTTCCAATCGGCGTACGCACTATATCAACAATATATACAGGCTTCATGTGTCTGAGAGTGTATGTTGCTTTTTCCATTTCATCCATTTCTTTATGCGCATTGACAGGTGCACGGCAGAACAAGGAAGTGGTGGTTACGATTTTCTTTTTACTTTTGCACGCTTGCAACGAAGTAAGCAAGTTAACGCAACCCGCACATGTGGCAAAGAATTCAAACAGTATTTCTGGCAATCGTCATTATCAGTTTAGTGGCGGCAATCTTTTTTCCGATCTGGTATTTTCAGGATGCATCGGGCAAGATGTACGAGCTATATGCACTTCACTACACGGTTATTGAAAACGGTGTACGCACGACTACCTATTTTCCTTATTCCATAACTGCGGTTCTGTTGATTGCCGGTGCAACGCTGGCTTTTATTGCAGTGAGAAAATTTACCGACCGCATGGCACAGATTAAAATGGGCGCCCTTAATTCACTTATCATTGCTGGAGCAATGTGTGCCGGTGTTTATTTTGGAACTTCCATGATCAAAACCTTTCAGGGTGGGCGCTATGGTTTTGGTCTGTGGCTCCCCGCTGTAGCCGTAGTCTGTAACTGGGCAGCCATCCGGTTCATTAAAAAAGATGAGAAGCTTGTGCGTGACTCAGACCGGCTCCGTTAATTTTCTGCCATCCTGACACGCCCACTCTTCTGGAATAACATTTGAAATCCTCGCCTCCGAGGATTTTTTTATTTAAAACCTGATTAAAACTGACAACTATGGCAGAAACTGTAGAAGCACGTGAAAAAGGTACCATTTCCATTCACACCGAGAATATTTTTCCGATCATTAAGAAATTTCTGTATTCCGATCACGAGATATTTCTGCGCGAGCTGGTATCCAATGCCGTTGACGCTACCCAAAAATTAAAGAAACTTGCCTCTATAGGAGAGTTTAACGGTGAGCTCGGCAACCTTACTGTAGAAGTAAGCTTTGACAAAGATAAAAAGACCATTACCGTGAGTGACCATGGTATAGGCATGACAGGCGAAGAGGTTAAAAAGTATATCAACCAGATAGCTTTCTCGGGAGCCTCTGAGTTTGTAGAGAAGTTTAAAGATAAAGGTGATGCCAAAGACATCATCGGTAAATTCGGTCTCGGATTCTATTCGGCCTTTATGGTGGCTGATAAGGTTGAGATTATATCGCGTTCGTATAAGGCCGGCGAAAATGAAGCTGCCCGCTGGGAATGCGATGGATCAACAGAATATGAACTTACAGCGGCTTCGCGTGCAGAACGCGGTACTGATGTAATTCTTCACATCAACAGCGACTCAGAAGAGTTTCTGGATGAATGGAGACTGAAAGGTATTCTTGAAAAATACTGCAAGTTCCTTCCCGTAGAGATCAAGTTCGGAACAAAAGACGAAAGCGTTGAAGACGGTGTGGATGCGGAAGGTAAACCGAAATTCAAAACCGTTAAGAAAGATAACATCATCAACAATCCGGAGCCGCTGTGGGCCAAATCTCCAAGCGAACTGAAGGATGAAGATTACCTGAAATTTTACAAAGAACTATATCCATTTTCGGAGGAACCGCTGTTCTGGATACACCTCAACGTAGACTATCCATTTACGCTGACGGGGGTTCTATACTTTCCGAAAGTAAAAAATGACTTCGAGCTGCAGCGCAATAAAATTCAGCTTTACTCTCGCCAGGTATTTATTACCGATGAAGTAAAAGATGTAGTGCCTGACTTCCTGATGTTGTTGCACGGTGTGCTCGATTCTCCGGATATTCCGTTGAATGTATCGCGCAGCTATCTGCAAAGCGATGCCAACGTAAAGAAGATCAGCCAGCACATTACCAAGAAAGTGGCTGATAAACTGCAGGAGCTCTTCAAGAAAGATCGCGCTGACTTTGAGAAGAAGTGGGATGACATCAACATTTTTGTGAAGTACGGAATTATCAGCGATGAGAAGTTCTACGATAAGGCTAAAGATTTCACATTGTTCAAGAATGTCGACAGCCAATACTTTACATTCAATGAGTATAAGGATAAGGTTAAACCTAACCAGACTGACAAGGATGATAATGTAGTCTATATATACTCGTCTGATCCAGGCAAGCAAGACAGCTTTATACAAGGTGCCAAGAACAAGGCTTATGACGTATTGTTACTTGATGGCGTGCTGGACAGTCACTTTATAAATACCCTGGAACAAAAGCTTGAGAAAACTCAACTGAAGCGTGTTGACAGTGAAACTGCCGATAAACTTATCGACAAAGGTGAAAAAGTGGAGAGTGTGCTCAGCACCGAAGAACAGGAACAGGTAAAAGGTATATTTGAAAAGGCTATCAACAATACGAACTTCCATGTAACCATAGAGCCAATGTCGCCAGGCGATCTGCCGGTAATAGTGACGATGAGCGAATTTATGCGCCGCATGAAAGACATGGCCAAGACCGGTGGCGGTGGTTACGCCTTTATGGGCGCTATGCCAGACAACTACAATGTGTCTGTTAATGGCAATCACCCGATCACCCAAAAAATTCTGAAGGCAGAAAGTGAGGAAGCTAAAACAAAACTGGCCAAACAAGCGTATGATCTGGCGTTGCTATCGCAGAATCTGCTGACCGGCGCAGATCTCACAAACTTCATCAAACGCAGCGTTGAGCTGGTTTCGTAAGCATTGTGTTTAGTTATCAGGTTTATAAATTTTGTAGAAAGGGTGCTTCAATCGGAGCGCCTTTTTTATTTTTTTTAATCACTGTAAAGCGTAAATACAGCTATTGAAATACAGGCTTAAAAAAGAGATACCCATCTCGCACTCACACAACCAGCAGCCAGTAGCCAGAGGCCTGCAGCTATTTACGTGCTTCGCTCTGGTTCCACTCGTATACCTTATCGGCAATCTCAATTAACAGCTCCGGGTCTTTCTCCAGCGCGTTGCCAACTACGATCATATCAGCTCCCGCCTCCAGTGCTTTGAATGCCTTTATACTGGTGTTAATGCCACCACCCACAATGAGTGGTACATTTACCGCTTTGCGGACAGACGCGATCATGCGCGGGCTGATCTCTTTTTCTGCGCCACTCCCCGCATCGAGATATATAGCTTGTAAGCCGAGCATCTCACCCGCCATGGCTGTGCAGGCTGCCAGTGAATATTTATCGTCTGGTATAGGTGTTGTGTTGCTGATGTAGGCTACGGATGTTGTGCGCCCTGAATTGATCAGCATATAGCCTGTAGGAATGACTTCGAGTTTTGTATTGCGGATAACGGGAGCTGCAATGACATGCTGACCGATCAGCAACTCCGGGTTTCTTCCGGATATAAGCGACAAAAATAATATAGCATCGGCCGAAGAATCGATCTGCATGGAGTTACCCGGAAACAAAATTACAGGTATAGTAACATTCTGCTTGATGCGTTTCACAATCTCGGAGAGATTAGTGGTAGTAATAAGGCTTCCGCCTACAAAAAAGAAATCGACACAGTTTTCACTGGCCAGGTTGATAAGCTGGTTTAGCTGGGAAGGTTCCTCTACTTTGTCAGGATCAATCAATACAGCGACTGATTTCTTTCCCGCTTGCTTCCGGCCCTGCAGTGACTGTATAATACTCATGTTTACTTTTCTTTCGCTTCTGTTCTCGTCTCCAGGTATTCGGAAAGCTTTTCTTTGGCCATACTCAGCAGAAATGCAAGGGCCTGCCCTGCGAGCGCCGTACCGATGTGGGATACTATACCGGGCGTTTCCGATTCTGCAACTACTTCCGTCTGCACCACCGGTTCCGGTGCAGCTTCTACTGCCCGCACAATTTTTACTTTGCGTTTCTTTTCCTTCTTTGAGCCCGAGCCTCCTGACAACTGGCGGGCAATAAAATAGGATGCTGCCAGTGTACCGCCTATAATCAATGCGTTTGTCAATGCTTTTTGTGTGCGTTCGGAGATGAGCTTTACTTCTTCCTCCAGCTCCTCGCGATGCATCGCTGATTTCTTCAATAGCTCAGCCTTCAAGTCATTCGTTTCGAGCAATTCCATAATGCTACTTTTTCTTTTTGTTCATTAAATCGCCAAGCTCTTTCTGCAGCTTGTTAAAGATCGCTTCACGCGATGCAACGGTAATGATCGCCAGCAATAAGTAGAATGCCGCGATCACGGCAAAGCCTCCAAAAATACCGATTGACTCTCCTATCTTAAAGGCCAGGGCAACACTGAAGAAAAGAATAAACAGTACAAAGGCAAATACTATTGCTATAAATACCGCTATGCGAGAGAGTCCTTTCGCCAGGTCTTCCTTTATCTCCAGCTTCATAAGCTCAACCTTCGTCTCCACATATCCCGTAAGGTTGTGCACTAAACTATCGAGCTTTAAAAACTTTAACACAGAATCCTTGATCATGCTTCGTTCACACGTAAATGAGTCAACGCAATATAGACAGAAGATTGGACTTTTAAGATGCTACTGAACGTCAAACTTCACCACCTTCTCAGTGTTTATCGTTATGCTGTCGCTTCGCAAAACATCGTGTTGCAGCATAAGCCTGAGTGGTGCACTGATGTAGTAACGATGTGTTACAGAATCTTTGGATGCTGCATATTTTACAGTACAGATATACACCGAATCGAATGTCTGTGACGACACCTGCATTTGTTTCAGAATCTTATCGATGCAGGCATTATAAAGTCCCTTTTCATCTTCACCATCCCAGCAGAAACCCGGCCTGTCGAGCAGAAACATTTTCTCGCCAACAAACAACGTATTGTTCTGCACCGACACAGGATATATAAGCGATGGTTCCTCGCCTGTCACCGGTAACTCTCCGGGAAACTGCGACCATTCCCCTGACTGTTTGCGCTTGTCCATGCGGGCTACTATTCGGTAAAAAGATTGACTATTATCAGCAGCGCGCGTCTCGTAGGTGAGGTGATACGTCTGAATAGAATCCTGGTTAAAGTAGATGAGTGAAAAAGGAATAAAGAAAAATGTAAGGAGCAAAAAGAGAAATCCGGCAAGCCTGTATTGCAGTGTGATCTTACCCAAACCATTGGCGAGTTCAATGGGCAATCGGCGTAGTACGGGTATGGGGAAAAACAGTATTACACCAATGAGGTTGAAAAGAAAATGCGCTATTGCAATGCTGATGGCACTGGCTGTGTTTGTATTCAGTATAGCTGCTATAAATGCTGTAATGGTAGTACCCACATTGGCACCCATAATGAAAGGTGCCGCCTGCCGAAGCGTTGCTATTTTGTTGGCAACGATGGGAACCACCACAGAAGTAGTGATCGTGCTCGAGCGTATAGCAGCAGTAGTGAGCAATCCCCACGAAAAAGATTTGATCTGATTCTTGAAGAAAAACCGGCTGAATGCTTCCGGAGATTTAGCACGCAACAGATCGGAAATAAGTTTGCGAAAAATAAGGATTGAGCTGAAGAGTAAAGCCAGCGCTAACACCGCCAGTACAAACGGGCTTGGAATAAGGCGATGCAGTAAATCGGTAAGCGGCGAGAAGCCCGACCACGAATGCGATACCTCTTCTTTTACCGCTACGGCAGAAGGCTTGAAAAAATAATGCGCAATGCGAAAAGATATAGTAGAAAGAAAGCTATAGTAATACTCCAGCGGGAAGAGCACAAACACCGTGAGCAAATTGAAGAACACGTGATACGAACCTGCTGAAACAGCACGCCTGAATTCCTTCTTGCGACTGATAAACCCGAGCGACACAATCATGCTGGTGATAGTCGTGCCCACGTTCGCACCCATAATAATGGGTATAGCGCTCTCGAGCGTCATGGCTCCGGAGGCAACAAATGCCACTACAAGTGCTGTGGTGGTAGAGCTGCTTTGCAACATGGCCGTTATCAGCAGTCCTATAAATAGTCCCGCAAACGGATTTGATGTGGCCAGCAATATGGTTTCGCCTACTGTGCCCCCCAGGTGCTGCAACGAAGATACCAGCAGATCGAGTGCAAACAGAAAAAGTATTAAGGCACCTAAAATATAGAGAACGATCCGGAGGTTATTCCAGATTTTGTGGTTGGCAGTATCAGGGTGTGGCGCGGTTTCCAATGCTTGCAATGAACGTAAAGATACGTCAGGATAATACAGGAGAACAGCGCATTACTATTTTTAACATAGGTTTAATACAAGCCGCGGCTCTACCGTAGTAATATATAGTTAAACTTTTAAAATATACTCAAAATTCCGTTACGTTCGGTCGCAGATACAGTTTATTAACACAAGACTATACTTCCAGCTCTTTCAGGGCCATCCACGCCATAAGCCCGGGCCCGATTTTCAGAGCATCTTCGTCTATATCGAATGTAGGGGTATGCACATACGACTTGATACCTTTCTCTGCATTGCTTGTACCTAAACGATAAAAAGAAGCCGGTATAATCTGCGAATAGTACGCAAAGTCTTCTGCACCAAGCGTGATATCGATATCGTATACATTTTCCGCACCCACATACTCTACTGCAGCCTGACGTAATCTGCGTGTTAGCTCGGGGTTATTTTCCAGGTATGGATAGCCATGTGAGATCTCCACTTCACAACGCCCTCCCATACCTTCTGCAATGCTCTCCGCCATCTTCTTGATCTTCTCCAGACCGGAAGCACGCCAGGTTTCATTCATCGCCCGGAATGTACCGGCAATATTTACTTCGTCTGGTATAATGTTGGTAGCACCTTTACCGATAATATTTCCAAAGGTTAATACCGTGGGTTGTTTAGGACTTGCATTACGACTGATGATCTGCTGTAAGGCTATAATAATATGCGAAGCGATAACAATGGGATCGATCGCGAGGTCAGGCGCTGCACCATGACCACCTTTACCGATTACCCGCAGGTATATTTCATCGGCGCTGGCCATATACATGCCTTCGCGAAAACCGATCTTGCCAGCCGGCAGCAAGGGGAAAACATGCTGCCCTATAATTCCGGAAGGCTTGGGATTTTCCAATGCGCCATCGCGGATCATGTACGATGCACCTCCGGGATTTTTTTCTTCGCCGGGTTGGAACAGAAAACGTACGGTACCTTCAAACTGATCTTTCACTTCCTGCAAAATCCTGGCCGTGCCGAGCAACGATGATGTATGCACATCGTGTCCGCAGGCGTGCATAACGCCCTCGTTTGTAGATTTATAGGGCACATTGTTCGCTTCCAGTATAGGCAGTGCATCCATATCCGCCCGTAAGGCTATTGTTTTTTTATCGGGGTTCTTCCCTTTTATTTCGGCAACCAGTCCGGTAGTAGCAAGACTTTGTATGTTTGTTATACCAAACGAACGTAACCTCTCATCTACATACTTTACGGTATTAAATTCCTGATACGACAGTTCGGGATGGGCATGCAGGTATCTGCGAAACTCCACAACCTGTTCACTGTAAGCCTGCGAAAGTGATTTTATTTTATCGAGAATACTCATACACTTTGATTATAGGTTTCAAAAGTAACGTTCCTGTATCAGATTGAAAAAAATGTATGAAATACAGGCAGAATTAAAAATATTTAAAAATTTCGGGAAGCAGGTTCAGGGAACCGCGCCACTTCACTGTCTTCATAAAGTGAATGCTCCGCTCGTATCAAACTTTCATTCACCTGAACAATAAAACTTTTGTGAAAACCTTTGAATCGTCTGATATTCGCCCCCTTCATAATCATTTAACCCAAACGCCCATGCATAAGAAAGTTCTCATGGCACTTGTAGCCATGACCAGTATCGTAACGGTGTATGCCCAGGATACTTCGGTGAAAACTCTTTCGCTGCAAGATATGTCGGCCTTTAAATCACAGGCAGGCAACTGGCAGATCGTAGGAGATGTAACCATGGATCCAACCGTAGATGTACACCATGAAGCTGTACCTGCGCCCGCAGAGACAGGAAAGAAAAAAAAGAAATCGAAAGTAGAACCGGCACCTACATCACCACAGGCTGTAACCTTTACAGCCGGCACCGGTGTGCTGCTGAACATGAATGACGAAACAAAGAAAGACAATCTTCTCACGGCGTTCGAACACGGCGACATCGAGCTTGAACTGGAAGTAATGTTACCGAAAGGCTCCAACTCCGGCCTATATTTGCAAGGCCGGTATGAAGTACAGTTGTACGATAGCTGGGGCGTAAAGAACCCTGCTTTTTCTGATATAGGAGGCATTTACAGAAACTGGGAAGACGAGCCATCCAAAATATATATGGGTAAAGCTCCATTGAGCAACCCGGCAAAAGCACCCGGCCTCTGGCAAAAAATGAAAATATCATTCCGGGCACCGCGGTTCGATGCCAACGGCAAAAAAGTTGCTAACGCTCGCTTTGTTTCTGTTGAGCTGAACGGAGTAAAGATTCACGACAACGTAGAAGTACCACTGCCCACCGGTGGCCCTGTGGAAAACAACGAGAAGCCTACCGGCCCGATCATGATACAAGGCGATCATGGCCCGGTAGCATTTCGCAACATCCGCTATAAGCTGATGAAAGAACTCGGTGTATCGGTAAGCGATATAGCATACAAAACCTTTAACGGAACCTTTGGCGAAGTAGATGACTTTGCTACACTGAAACCCGTTAAAGCAGGAACATCGCCTGAGCTAACAGCCGAGGTGCTGGACGATGAAAACATGTATGGTATAATCTATACCGGCAAGATTAACGTTCCTGAAGATAACACGTACTACTTCGATCTCAGCTATACCGGTGGCATAACATTCTCTGTCAACAACCAACGCCTGGTGGATGAACAGCGTCCAGATGGTGGCGGAAGACAGCGCGCAACGGTAACCCTGAAGGCCGGCTCATATCCGTTCGAAATTGCCAATTACAAAACAGCTTCGTGGATGCCTCCCCGTTTGGGCCTCACGGCACGCACAGCAAATTCTTATGCTGTAGTATTGAATGCCTATAATTCATATCCTCCGGATGATGATCCAACTTCGCCTATACTGATTCAGGCCGGTGCAGAACCCAGATTACTCCGTGCGTTCGTTGACTTTAAAGGCGACAAACATCAGCGCATTACACATTCCATTGGCGTGGGCGATCCTGAAAAGATCAACTATGTATACGACCTCGATGCCGGTAACCTGGCGTGTGTATGGCGCGGAGACTTTGTTGACGCCACCCCCATGTGGCACGATCGCGGTGATGGATCATTCCGCCCGAGAGGAGCCGTACAATATTTATTTATGAGTCAGCCGCTCGCGTTTCTTACTTCACCAAATGAGGCCTTTCCCGCTACCGGAAAAGAAGGTGAGTTCCGCACAAAAGGATATATCATCGATGCCTCCGGCCACCCTATATTTAAGTATATATACCAGGGACTTGAAGTGGAAGATAAAGTATCTCCCGATGATCAGGCGCGCAGCATTGCACACGAGATCAACATTAAGAATCGTGGCTCCAAGGCAGGACTTTATTATAAACTTGCTGAGGGTACATCCATCCAGAAGCTCCCCAACGGATCGTATGCTATCGATGATAAGCAATACTATATCAAGACGGGAGCAGCAGCCGCCACCGTACGCGATGTAAGCGGAAAGAAAGAGCTGGTGGTGCCTGTAGACGGAAGCAGTGTTCAGTACTCAATCATCTGGTAATTTAAAAGTATAACAGACATGAAGAAATTCATTCAGATATTAATGACGGCTGCTATACTTACCATGAGTGTAGAGCTCGCAAATGCGCAAGGTAAAATTCCTGCCGAAGCGGATTATTATACCATGATCACCATTCCCGCTCCGGAAGGCGTATTGCTGGAAGTAGGTGGTGTGGCAACTCTGCCCGATGGCAGAATTGCCGTAAGCACGCGCCGTGGCGATGTGTGGGTAATTGAAAACGGAGCCATGAACAACGGACGTATACCTACCTATACCTTGTTTGCCACCGGACTGCACGAACCGCTTGGCCTGGTATATAAAGATCAGGCACTTTTTGCAGCACAACGCGGTGAGCTTACAAAACTGGTGGACACCAATGGTGATGGCAAAGCCGATGTATATGAAACAATTTATGCCTGGCCTATATCCGGTCACTATCATGAATATTCTTTCGGGCCCAAGATCGCTCCTGATGGAAGTTTCTTTGTAACCGGCAACGTAGCCTTTAGTGATGAAGAATGGTGGCGTGGTGAAAGCCGCAGACCGTGGCGCGGATGGACCATGAAGATACATCCTGATGGAACACTGGAGCCATGGGCAACCGGCATGCGCTCGCCTTGCGGATTAGGTATGATTGATGGTGAATTTTTCTATGACGATAACCAGGGCGACTGGGTGGGTTCCGGAGGAATTTTCCACGTAACGAAAGGAAGCTTTACCGGACACCCTGCGGGATTGCGTTGGACCAATCTTCCTAACTCACCTGTGAAACTCACAACGGAACAACTCTATGCTAAAGTTGATCCAAGAAGAGAGGAAAAGAACGGTCAGTATGTAAAGCCTGAAAATATAGCAGACGAAAAAAATCCCAAGTTCTTATACCAGATAAAACAGGATTTTCCGGAAACGCGCTTGCCTGCCGTTTGGTTGCCACATGGTATACTCGGTATATCTAATTCCGAAATAATACGGGATGAAACAGCCGGCAGTTTCGGACCTTTTGCCGGACAAATTTTTGTGGGCGATCAGGGGCAAAGTAAAGTGATGCGCGTAGTGATGGAGAAAGTGAACGGTGAATTTCAAGGTGTAGCCTTCGACTTTCGTTCCGGCTTTCAGTCGGGTGTGCTTCGCATGAACTGGGGACACGATGGATCGATGTATGTAGGAGAAACCAACCGCGGTTGGGGGTCTGCCGGAACAACATCATCCGGTTTGCAGCGATTGGTGTGGACAGGCAAAGTGCCGCTGGAGATGAAAACAGTTCGTGCTATGCCCGATGGATTTGAAATTGAATTCACCATGCCGGTAGATAAAGGCAAAGCAGAAGATCTGTCTTCTTATGCTGGCAGAAGCTTTATTTATAAATATCATCCCGTATATGGAAGCCCTACGGTAAATGATGAGAAGCTCAACATTAAAGGTGTAAAAGTTTCTAACGATGGACTGAAAGTACGCTTGGTTATCGATAACCTCCGCCAATATTATCTGCACGAGATCAACGTGCCTGGTATTCGCTCGAAAGATGGAAATATACCGGTACTCCACGCAACTGCGTATTATACCTTGAATAATATACCAGACGGAAAGAAACTTCCTGCCAGCGAGTGGAGTACGAAGAAATCGATGATAGTACCTGCTAAAACGGCACCGGCAAAAACAAACGCTGCTACGGCGGGCAAGAAAGCACCTAGCTATGCCGAGATCGAACCGTTGCTGGTAAAGAACACCTGTACAGCTTGTCACCAGGTAAATAAGCGCCAGGTAGGGCCAGCCTTTGCAGACGTTGCCAAACGCAAGTATAGCAACGAACGCATTGTGCAGTTAATCTACAACCCGGAGCCTAAGAACTGGCCAGAACATGAAACACCGATGGCTCCCATGCCACAAGTGCCAAAAACAGAAGCACTCAAGATTGCAGCCTGGATCAATTCGTTGCGAACAGAAAAGGCACCAACGCCATAGTTTATCTAAAGAGATACCTAAAATCCCGGGATGTTATGTTCCGGGATTTTTTATTCGTAGCCGCACTTCGCCGTTCAGCGTACAGGTATAATTTAGTAGCTTTGCACGCTAACCTATCTGCCGTCATGAAGAAAATTTACTGCCTGGCTATCGGTCTCCTGGTCCATGTTATATCACATGCACAGTATACCGATTCACTTGTGCACTTCCGTGAACTTACTTTCTATTCTGATTTCGAGCGCGAAACATTTCAACGCTTTCAAAAACGCGATGTAGATCTCTTTTCGTTGTTCATGGCCAACGGCAGTCTTTTACCAGCTGATAAAATTACCGGCAATCGGGAGAAATTTTACAGCTATATCGATCTGCAAGACAGCGAAACTGCCGGAAAGAAAACAGAGAAAAGAGTAAAAACACTCTATGAAAATTTTCACAATAAGTACTTGATGAAGTATGAGCTTGTCAATCACTTTGAAGACATTTTCTACAATGGCAATTTCAACTGTGTATCTGCCACAGCATTGTATGCATTGGCATTCGACAAACTTCAAATACCTTATAGCATAAAAGAAGAGCCTACACATGTTTACCTGGTAGCCTATCCGGATGCCGAGCGCATTGTACTGCAAACCACTTCTCCATTGGGAGGATACTACACCATAAGCGATGCGTTCAAACAGGAATTTGTGAAGCGGTTAAAAGATCAAAAATTGATCAGCGCACAAGAGTATGCTTCGAAGGATGTAAAGGTGCTTTTCGATAAATATTACTTTGGCGAGAATAAAGAAGTAACGCTGCAACAACTTGCCGGCCTGCAATATGTAAACGATGCGCTCTACAAGAGCGAAGACAAGAAACCGGAAGAAGCATTCATTCAAATGGAGAAAGCCTATATGCTCTATCCTTCCGCGCGTGTAACGCAACTGCTTTACTACCTGGGCACGTATGCATTCGAGGCGCACAAAACAAAAGACTCCACACACGCTGTTTTATTAGGAAAGCTGGCACGCTATAAAGATTTTGGACTGGAACCTGATATGATCGTTGGAGAATTTGTGCGTACCACCCAGGAGTTGCTCTCCGGCTCTGGCAAGAAACAACAATATGAACAATACTATACCACACTCACAAACTCCGTCACGAATGAGAAACTAAAGAACGATCTGGCGTATGTATATAACTACGAGAGCGGCCGCCAGCTCTATAATCAAGCCAAAGGAAAAGAAGCGCTGCCTTATTTCGAAAAAACGCTGACATTGAAACCTGATGACGTTGATGCGCAATCACTCTTCATTGCATCGCTGGGACAAACGTTTAATACGCAAGGCAACTACCAGGATATTATTAAATCTTTGGATGACTACAACAATCGCTTCACGAGCTTACGAGCGAATAATCATTTCAATGCCATGCGTGCCACAGCATACCTTATTCAGTTCCACACAAGTTATGCTACCAATAAAATAGCAGAAGGCGATAAGTATAAAACACTGTTCGAATCAGTCGCCAATCAATATCCTGATCTAACACTCAATAGCGAATTGATTGGCCAGTCGTATTCCAACGCTGCGGTTTACTACTATCGCAAAGGCCAGGTGGCAAAGGCCAAACAATTGTTATTGTCAGGATTGAAATATGCTCCAAATAATTACGAGTTGATTGCACGCCAGCGGATGATCCATTGATGCTAACGGTTTTCAATGGCAAGATGGAATTTAGCTTCGGTAATAAAATAATTACTCTGTGATGTCTTTACCTTGGCAATGATATTTACTTCTTCCATTAAAAAGGTGCCGCGAGGCATCGGGTAGTTCACTTCTGCTTCACCGTTTATCACTTCCCATATACGCCTCGCATCATTTCCTATATAGCCACCTTCCGATAACTTGCCGACATAATACTCAACACCTTTGCTCCCATCCGACATCTTCAACCTCAGGGTATACATCTCATTTAACAGAATGTCGTCAACAGGCGTGATCACAATGGATGGGTAGCGCTTCTTTAATTTCCCATCGGTAGTATATTCTTTCAAGCCTACACACAGTTCGCCCTTGTAGTACGGAATCTCGCACATCAAATCGCCCGAACGCCTGTATTTCTTTTGTATGCCATGCATAAGGTCGTTGTGGTAGGGAGTTTCCTGGCTAAGGGTTCCGGATTCATAATATCTCCGTGCTATACCCTCGCGCAGGCCATTCTGGTAGGGCACCTCCTGGAAGAGCTTTCCCGACTGGAAAAATTCTTTGGCCATGCCGTTTTGCTTACCGTCCTTATATACCATTTCTTTGTGCAGCGTACCATCGCTGTAGTACTTTCTGCGGATGTCTTTGTTGGAATTATCAGATGCTTCGGATGATTTCTGTGGAAAACAGGAATATAACACAAATGAGAGCACCAGGAGGCAGGAGAACAACGCAGCAGGCCGATTCATAGGTTTAGGAAATTACTGCAAGATAATGAATGGCATGCATGCTTACAGGTTGGGAAAGTCAGCAGAAAAATTTATGCGTGTTAAACGCTGATAAACAGATGGATTCGTAGAAATAATAAAAAATATTTTCTCCTATTAGGTTTTTGTTTGCAGAAATAGATTTCTCTACTACATTTGCAGTCCCAAACGGGAGCTTAGCTCAGCTGGTTCAGAGCATCTGCCTTACAAGCAGAGGGTCGGGGGTTCGAACCCCTCAGCTCCCAC
>NZ_DAIQRQ010000027.1:58421-63817 GCF_036786105.1 Ohtaekwangia sp. | reverse complement strand
TTTAGTACACAATCAATTTTTGAATGAAGTTAGATCGTTCCGTTCTCACCTTTACAAGGTATATTCCTGCCTTGAGGCCTGTTTCCATTTTCAGCTCCGTAACACCATGGATAAAATTTTCATATAGCATTCTGCCCTGTGAATCGAATATATTAACCTTGGCATTTCTGACTAAATCGGGAAGAACAATGGTAAACCTTCCGTGATGAGCGGGGTTGGGGTAAATATTGATATTGCTTGCAACTACCTCTGCTGTGGGCTCTGTCCCAACAATCGTAGCTGGCATGTACGGCGAAAGGAAGCTTCCTCGAATCACATTCTTAGTAACTTCCGGCCCCTGCCATGCTACGGCCACGTTGTCTCCAGAACTGCTTTCTTTATGGAGCACTTCTACATAATATTTCTGTCCTGCAGTAAGACTCACTGCTGCCGATTGCTGTGTCGTGTACTTGCCCCACTCTCTGGGATTGGTAGAACTGTTAACAAATGCTATGCGTACAGCATTTTCAGGATTGTCATCTGTGCTTAAGTATAACTCAGCGGTATCATCACCTGCCACCCAGAATGTATAATTACCGCTGGTAGATGGGTGAAGGTATCCTCGTATCCTTGCTCCATAATTATCGGCCCAGTTCGTTGGTCCTTCCAGACTTGTGAGCTGTTCATTACCCGATGGATGATAAGGGTATTTGGCATTCGAAGTCAGGTTGCTAATACTTGCCCCACTTAAACCAGTCCAGTATTCTCTTAGGATTGTACCCGTACCGCCACCATTGCTTGCAGAAAGTTTCACGTTATCAATTCTAAGAGTTCCACTTCCACTTGCAGATCCTCCTATAGAGATGTTAAGCTCGGTAATTTTGCTGAAATCGACTCCAGTAAAAGAAGACAACGGTATTGAAAATGTAGTATAGTTAGCAACGGGTGGTAAATTTATAGATGTAGAGGATCCGGACGGATCAGTTAATGAAATGAAAGCATTTCCAGATCCTATTGGTCCTTTGTAAGAAAGCTGAAGGTTGTCGTAACCAGAAAAGTCTTTTGCCTGAGCAGGCGACCAATTGGATATATTCAATCCCATACCTGCCCACCCATTTGTAATATTATAGCTATACAGGTAATCTTTTATTCCTTCAATAGCTCCTGCATTTGATTGTTCTTCAAGTGTTCCACTTGCCCACGTACATCCTGCGCAAATCATAGAATTATTGTCGGTATAGATGTCAAGATATATCAAGTGTGGAGTAACTGTCAAAACAATGTTTGCTGTTGTTACATTGCCCATATTATCAGTTACAGAAACAATAATGCTTTTATTTCCAACAGCTGTTCCCTCGGGAACAGTATAACTGAGCGCATAGTTACCGCCTCCGCCTGCATTCATACTGATAGCGGGAGCTCCTCCGATAGAAGAAAGATCGATGCTTACAGAAGAGACGGATCCGTCATCGGTAGCTGCAACCGAAAAGATGACAGGCGTAGACGCGTTGTTAAAAACAGTAGAGGGAGAAACAGAACCTGAAATGACTGTACCGGAGGTTACATTCATTGATATGGTCGAAGTATTGGTGTTGCCGGAGTTATCTGTTGCAGTTACTGTTAAATTTTTAATGCCAGTAGAGGTTCCTGCTGGAAGATTGTGGGATAAAGTATAGTTGTTCCCTCCTGCAGATGTCATTGCAGTCTTTCCGCCCCCGATAGAAGAAAGGTCAATTTCAACTTTGCTGATAGAACCATCGTCTGTCGCAGTTACCGCAAAAGCAAGATTATTAGAAGTGCTGTTCGAAACGACTGAAGGCATTACAGTAGCAGATGAAATGACAATACCTGTACTTACTTTCAGAATTATTTGTCCTCCATCGGGAACCGCATGAAACATGATTGTATCATTCTTAATAGCATCTATAGTTAATGGATTTCCATTCTGAAGAACCTGATCGTAGTTAACGCCGTTCATTTTCAGTTTAATCGTTAACGGTAGGTTATAGAGTGCATTATCGCTAAGACCATCGGTTAAGCCAAGAACCCATTGAATACCATTAGGAGCCTGAATCTCTGAAAGGCTTGCAGATTTTTTTTCGCGGTGGTATTTAATCGCTTTCTCGAAAGTAGTAATCCAAACTTTATCTTTTACATAAACCAGGGTATCCAGTTGTTTCTTGAATACGGCCAGGTCTACTGGACCTGTTCCGCAGGAGGAGGCAGGATAGGTAGGGTTAACAATACAATGATATAGGTACGTTAACAAACCTCCTCCATGGATTACGTTATTTATCTGAGTATAAAACTTCTCGGTTGTAACGGCCCCATCCATTCCATAGGTTAAGATATTGTAATAGTCTGCATTGGTAGTTGCAAAATTATAGGTATAGTTTCCTGAAGCAGGCCATACACCCCTTGAGGCAATGTGACCGCTATTGATGACTGAATCTATTACAGCGTTGTTAAATGCCCCATAGGGATATGCGAATGTCGTTGTCGTTCTGCTTGTAACATTCTGATCTATCAAAGTTTTGGCGCCACGAATTTCATCTTGTTGTTGCGCGGGCGTAAGCTTTGTGAGATCAGGATGTGATTTGGAATGATTTGCTATTTCATTACCATAGCTTACTTCTGTTTGAAGTTGACTCCAATTGCTGACAGCATTCGTTGGTATAAAGAAGGTGGCATTGATATGACGGTTCTGCAATTCCGGAGTTACAAGATTATAATGTGCCGGACTCCAGTCATCAAAGGTCAGGACAACGGCTGCCTTTTTATCATTATCCCAGTTACATATCTTACCCTGAACCTGACCAAAGCTTGGCCTTACAAAAATGAAGGCAGAGAATATGAGAAGAATATTTTTGATGTACATATTTATTGGTATCTGTTTAGGTTGTATATAAAATACATTCTATCATAAATTGAGCACTTCATTTCGTCAATTATTGCCGAAATCATTTCTGAAAAATACAACTTAATGTGGGGTAAAGGTGCATTGAAGGTTCAGAAGAACTGTATGAGTTGTTTTTGGTAGTTATCAATTAGTCTCAATCAACTACCTAAAAAATCCAGATTATAAATGTGCTTAGCACTTCTGCATGTAGAATTATAGTCGTTGATTGAGATGCATGCGCACGGATAAAATTGTTTTTTATGGTTTTAGAAAGGCCAATGCATTTTTTACAAAATCGCTATGATATTGAAATATACTACCATGTCCTGCATCTTTATATATGATAAGTTGAGTGTTAGATATACACTTATTCAAATCAACTGTATTACTGGTCGGCACCATTCTGTCATTGTCGCCATTAACAACTAAGACAGGCTGCTTTATTACTGATAAATTTTGTGGCGCTTGCACCCCCCATGCATGTATAGCTTTCAGTTGCCTTTGAAAATTTCCAATCTTCATTTTTTCATCGCGATTTTCTTTACGCTCTTTCAACCGGCTTAAAAATTCTTTTGCAGACTTTTTGCCGTTTTCGTTTCTATTGAAGAAAAGATATGTCTTGGCATCTTTAAATGTCAGCAAGCCTCTGAGAATGTCCAGGTATGTAATCTTCGTAACGTTTTTAATTCCTTCACCACCAGCAGGACCAGTGCCCGCTATAATAGCTTTACGAACGAGCTCAGGCTCTTGAAGTAGTATTTCCTGTGATATAAAACCGCCTAATGAAAAGCCAATCAAATCGACTTTCTCATACCCTAAAGCATGAATAAATGCTCTTGCATCTTTTGCCATTTCGCTAATAGTTTTCGGCGTTTTTCCCTTAGTACCGCCCACACCTCGGTTATCAAAACAGATTACCTGGTATTGTGAAGCAATGCCATCTATAATACGAGGATCACAATTATCCATTGTAGCAGCTAAGTGATTCAGGAAGATTACAGGTACTCCAGAATTATTCTCACCAAGTTTTCTGTAATGGAAATCTGTTCCTCCTATATTAACCGTTTTAGTCTTTACAGTTTGAAAAATTACCATCGATTCTGCCTGATTATTAGTTTGTGAAAATGTTCTGCTAACCCAGACAAGGGAAAGGAAGAGGACAAGATTTATTTTATACATTTTTGTTGATTTGATTTAGGACTGAATTTTCAAATGTCTTGTATGAAAAATGTTGTAGCGCGAGTATTATTCCAGCGCCCTTGCCAACGGGATGATTAAACTTTGGATTTTTATCTTTTACCAGTGCGACTACGGTATTAATAACAGGAGTTGGCTCGGGCGCTTTATCAAAGAGATCCTTTGCGAACGATTCAATTTTTTTCCGGTACGAATCATAGCCGTCTATTTTACGTTCTGCAGTTACAGAACTGGTAATTATGTTAGTTTTGAATGCCATCGGTTCAACCATACATACCTTGATGTTAAATTCGTTTAGTTCAAATCGCAGTGATTTGAAGTAACCTTCCAATGCGTGTTTAGAAGCAGAATAGTATGCAGCATTTGGAAAGCTAAGTAGTCCCATAATTGAACCTACTGTAATAATTTTACCGAAGCGTTGTTTTCTGAAATAGGGGAGCAATTCGTTGGTAAGTTTGACTGTTCCCCAAAAGTTCGTTTCCAGTTGCTGTCGTCCTTGATCAATTGTTGTCTCTTCAGCAAGTCCAGATAAATAAACACCAGCATTGTTTATCAACACATCCAGCTGACTTATTTTATTGAACAGCCGCGTTGGGAAAGATTGAATTGAATTGTCATCTGCAATATCCAGTGACAATAATTTAAAGGGCAATAGCGACTGATGCTTTTCAGGATATCGGCTTGTGCCTATTACATGAAAGCCATTTTCATGGAGCTTGGTAGCGATGAGAAGTCCAAAGCCTGATGATGCTCCGGTAACTAAGATAGTTTGCTTCATTTTTATATGTTTTGTAATTTTACTTGCAAAATGCAAGTGCAAAAATATAAATTACTTGCAAAACACAAGTGAATTTTAACTTTTTTTATGAAGAAGCCCAAAAAACGCTCAGAATGCCCTGTTAGCTGCTCCCTTGATGTGTGGGGAGACAAGTGGTCATTGTTGGTTGTGCGAGACCTCATGTTCAAAAAGGAGTGCACATATGGAGACTTTTTGAAGTCTGATGAGAAAATTGCAACGAATATTCTAGCTGCAAGATTGCAGGTGCTAGAAGAGAATAAGATTATTGAAAAGCTTGATCATCCTGACAGTAAAGCAAAAGTATTATATAAGTTAACCCATAAAGGAATTGACTTGCTTCCGCTTATGATTGAAATAAATTTATGGGCTGAGAAGTATTACCCCATCCCTGACGACAGAAAGGCCTTGCTGGAAGAGGTGAAAAAGGATAAGGATGGATTTATTAAAGTGTGGACAAAGAGACTAGAGAGTTAGGTAATAATATTGTTGTAAAGAAAGCCTTGATTTTCAACAAATCCTGAA